>NZ_CANRPM010000012.1 GCF_947632445.1 uncultured Bacteroides sp.
GACTAACCTTGCTGAACTGTAATAAATAATTTATTTTTGTCCAATAACTGTAACGGTTATTCAGGACTAGTCAAATCACTTTGGAAATAATCCGGGAGGGGGGGGCTCAAAATAGTCCTGTCAACAAAATCGCCTGATTATCAATGGATATTGTTGACAGGACTGAGTCTTTGGTAAACATTTCCGTGAAAAAATAAAAAATACCTTGCCTTTAAAGGCAGCCTATTTTTTATTGTATTTCATAAAGTTTTCACAGCTGCTGTCACTGTCGTCGTAACTTACTGATAATGAAGCGATATTGTTGACAGGACTGTTATACCCGTGCCAAAACCTCGTTTTTCTTCCTCTTTTTTTCACGGGCAATTCATTCCGTCCTGACGCCGTGTTTGCTGACCCTCTGACGAAGTGCTTCGTCCCCTCTTCAGAAAGCACTGCATGACACCCTCACGCAGCACTGCGTCGGAACTTCAGGAAGTGCTGCATGGCAGCGGAAGGAAATAGACATTTCATTGTCGATTCATTGTCAGCTATCCCAGTCTGTTGTTACATTGAAAAGAAACCCGCCATTGAAGTGAACTTTATCAAGGACGGGCAACTTGCTGTCTTTTGATTTTATGTCGAATTCTCGTTACTTTAGTATTCTAAAGAGTAGCTTTGGAACGCTAAACATCTACATGACAGCCGTAAAGTGACACTCGGTATGCGGCCTTCCTCCGGTTGATAAAAAAGACGGTCAGTGTTTGCACACCGACCGTTCTTTATTCAGTTTGTCACGCAAGCCCCATTCTTAGGCTTCCGTTTTCTTTGTAGCTTTCTTTGCCGTAGCGGCTTTTATGGCAGGCTTCTTGGGAGCCGCTTTTTTCACAGGTTTTTCTTCTACAACCTTACCCAGCTTAGCATGAGCTTCTTCGAGTTCTTTGTTCAGTCCCTCGATTTCGTCTCCCTGATTTTTGATTGTAGTCAATAAAGCATTCAGTTCCTCGTTGTCGATGTCTACCGGATACAAGGAATCCACACGTTTGATAAAGTCACCCAAAATATTCATGTAGTTGGTGAATGCATCATACGGAGACTCGTATATGCCGCGATAAAGGGAAAGGCTGGAGCGCTTCGTCGTCATAAAGCGGAAGTTATTACTGGCCTGAAGATAGTCCCAGTCCTGCTTAATGCGACGATCATCACAAAGGTGTACACGTTCGGCCACACTATACAGCTTGTTGAATGCCTCACGCTGCATCACATTACCCAACCAGCAGCTGGTGTCTCTTTCTTCGTCGACCCATGACAAGGGATAAGATACATCGAGCTGAGATACGGATTTCAGCTTCGTCACAACCTCCGTCGGCGTAGAGAATGTGATACCCTTTTCCTTTGCACAAGCCGGCAACGCCTTGAGGAACTCCAGAATATTGGAAGACAACGGCTGATACTTACCCAACGCACAAAGTTCCATGAAGATATTGATGACCTGCTCTTCTTGTGGCAAAGAGTCGATCCAAGAGATATACTTATCAGCAAACAGCGGATATTCGCTCCAATCTGAGTTAGAGAAACGAAGGCTGATATCGTCCGAGAGTTTGAAATCGCGCAACAGAAGCTTCAGGTTCGGGTTCATGCTGCAGTGGTAGAGATAGTGCGGACTCTTCCAGCCCAAGATGTGCTTGGCACCCTCGGTCAACATGCCCTTGAAACCCATATCGGCTACCATAGCACCGATTTCATCGTTATAGATCAAGCTTGAATTGCGGAACACTTTAGGAGTCTTACCAAACATCTGTTTCATCTTGGCACTTTGGCGAAGCACTTCTTCACGGAAGCACTCTTCGTTGGCCAAAGAAGAAAGGCCGTGCGAATAAGGTTCGGCCAGGAACTCACAACAACCGGTATCATTGAGCTGATGCAACAAGTCGATAACATACGGAGTGTACATTTCCAACTGCTCCAAAGCTACACCTGAAATAGACAAAGCTACCTTAAAAGCACCGCCGGAATTCTTCGCCATGTCGATCAAGGTACTCAACGCGGGAATATATGAATGCTCAGCCACATCGCTGATGCTGGTCTCATTGGCATAGTCATCGTAGTAATAATGATCAGTGCCGATATCAAAGAAACGATAACGTTTCAACTGAATGATCTGATGTATTTCAAAATAAAGACAAATCGTTCTCATTTCCTATTCTTGTTTTGTTATTTACCATAGTTTCTTAATACATTCTCATAAAGGGCACGGATGCGCAAGCCTACCTTTTCCCAAGTGATTCCATCGACCTCTTTCTTGCCTTCTTCCTGAAGATAATGAAAAAGAGAGTGGTTCGTACAGATGGAATAAATGGCATCGGCCATAGCATGGATGTCCCAATAGTCAACTTTGATGACCTTGTCCAAAATCTCACCACAACCCGACTGCTTGGAGATAATGGAAGGCGTGCCACACTGCATTGCCTCCAACGGAGCAATGCCAAAAGGCTCCGACACAGACGGCATCACAAATACATCGCTGTTCTTATAAACTTCATATACCTGTCTTCCTTTCATAAAACCCGGAAAATGAAATCTGTCCGCAATACCACGTTCTGCAGCCAAATTAATCATTGCGTTCAGCATATCACCCGAACCAGCCATAACGAATCGGATGTTACGGGTACGTTTCAACACCATGGCTGCCGCTTCCACGAAATATTCCGGCCCTTTCTGCATAGTAATACGTCCCAGGAAAGTGACGATCTTCTCTTTTGAATGATCGGGACGTGGGATGTCCTCTAAATCCTGAGAAAGAGGATATACCGCATTGTGCATGGCAAATACTTTACGCGGATCCTGATGGTATTCATTAATAACCGTGCGGCGAGTCAATTCGGACACGCACATAATACAGTCGGCATAGTCCATACCGTTCTTCTCAATGGAATAGACCGTCGGATTCACTTTACCACGAGAGCGGTCGAAATCCGTAGCATGTACATGGATGCACAATGGACGTCCACTTACCATCTTGGCGTGTACGCCAGCCGGATAAGTCAGCCAGTCGTGCGCATGAATAATGTCAAACTGCTCCTTACGGGCTATCACACCGGCTATAATGGAAAAATTGTTGATTTCTTCATGCAGATTGCCCGGATATCCTCCTGCAAACTCCATACATCCCAAGTCATTGACATGCATATAAGAGAAATCTGCATAAATATGGTCACGATAAGCATAATATTCTTCCGGCGTCATCTGTCCGTAAAGGCGAGACTTCAGGTAATCGTAGTTCACATCCCGCCATACGACCGGAACCTGATTCATACCCACAATCTTGAGGAAACGTTCTTCCTCGCCTGAAGGCTTAGGCATGCAGAACGTCGTTTCAACGTCCCCCTGCAAACTCAATCCTTTGGTTATTCCATAGGAAGCAACCGCCAGACCACCGTAGATTTTGGGAGGAAATTCCCATCCAAACATTAACACTTTCATTTGCGTTCCTCCTCTTTCTGTATTTGTTCATACTTATACAACAAACTCAATATACGCAGAATTTCGGCCACATTCATAGCAAACGAAATAGCACCGCGCCCCACAAAAGGCGGGTTACCGTCGAACAACTCCGGCAAGGTGCTGATACAGTGGCGTTCCATTTCGTCGTCCATACCAATAAGGTGTCTTTCGACAAACGAAATGCCACTCAACTTGTGGACGCGCAGATAAGCTTCCATATAGAAGCCCAGCAACCACGGCCATGCCGTTCCTTGATGATAAGCATAGTCACGCTGCATCTGAGGGCCTACATAATTCGGATTGTACCCGCCACTTTTGGGACTCAGTGTACGAAGGCCCTTGGGAGTAAGCAATTCTTTGGTTACAATATCCAGTACCTGACGCTTTTGTACGCGGTCCAACGGAGAGTAGTCGAAAGCAACCGTGAAGATCATGTTCGGACGAACGCTCCAGTCCATCATGTAACCGTCTACATAGTCGAACAAATAACCATATTCATTACGGAAAACCTCGATAAACGATTTCCCAGTCACTTCAGCCTGTTCATCAAGTGCATTAGCCAAAACCTCATTCCCACCTTCGCGAACCATATCGGCTACGAAGCGCAAAGCATTGTACCAAAGAGCATTGATCTCAACTACATATCCTGTACGCGGAACTACCGGCAGACCATTGGCCGTAGAATTCATCCAAGTTACCGGATGTTCCGTGCCATTGGTATAAAGCAGCCCGTTATCGTGCAGGAACAGGTTGTCATGCCTACGGCCTCGGATGTATTCCAACAAATCTTCCAAAAGCTGGCCGTACATCTGACGACAACGCTCACGCGAAGTAAACTTGGCATATTGTTGTAACGTCCAGATGGCCCATAACAAGACATCGGGATGTTCCATTTCATAAATCTTGTACGTAGAGGTCTCCCCAATCATATATTGACGCAATGCTTTTTCGGCCGTCTTCATCACATCTTCGAATTCATCCTGCTCGTCAATAGCCAACGTCAGACCTGGTAAAGCAATGAACAAATCACGGGCACGACATTTAAACCAAGGATAGCCTGCCAATACATAGTGCTCGCCTCCTTGTTTGTTGTGGAACTGATGAGCGGAGTTTTTCAGACAATGGAAGAAGCTGTCACGCGGAGTACGGTCAGCCACTTCCGTTTCAAATACTTGTTTCAACTTGCGGGTATCTGTTTCAGATATACCGGCAGAAAAGACAATACTCTCGCCTTTCTTAATATCCACTTCAAAATAACCGGGTACGTAAAGGTCTTCATTGAAATCGTAGCCACGTTCCTGTTCTTTAGGATACTCAATTCCCCTGTACCAATCAGGTTGGAAATGGAACTCGTTTTTCTTGTTCAACTGCATGAATAACTCTGGATAACCGGGATACATGCAGGTCTTGATACCATTCTCCACCAACTGATAGTCACGGCTGGCTTGGGAATTCTCATGCGTGTATTCGCGTACACTACGAAAAGCCAAGAAAGGCCGGAAGCGCAAGGTCGTAGCCGAATGGGCATCAACCAAAGTGTAACGTATCAGAATGCGGCTCTCGTGATGTACGAAAATCTTCTCCTTACGGAGAACAACACCTCCCACACGGTAAGTTGTCGCCGGGATATGCTCACAGTCGAACTCACGGATATATTTATGTCCGTTGGGACTGAAATGATTACCTTGATACTTGTGCAATCCCAGGTTAAACTCTGCACCATGCTGAATTACCGTTTCATCCAAAGAAGAGAGTAACACATGATTCTCATCATCCAAGTTGGGTACCGGAATTACCAACAAACCATGATATTTGCGTGTGTTACAATCCACAATCGTTGTACAATGATAGGCGCCTGATTTATTTGTACGGAGTATTTCACGAGGGAGCGACTCCTCCAAATTAATCATCAGCGTCTTGTCAAATCGTAAATAACTCATAGTTGTGCATTATTTAAATTAAAGATTAAAAAAATCGGTTTCACTATGCACTACAGCTATCTGCTATCTGTAGCCATGTCAAAAATACGAATTAATGTATATACCCAAAATAAAAAAAGCTTTTTTTTTCGATTTTCGAGCAAATAATCGTAGTATTGCATCCAATTAGCACATGCCACTTATCAAAAAGCTATTTGAGCGACTTATGAAACGAGATATACGAAGAATTTTCCTGGCTGCCGTAATTCCTCTTTTCTTCCTGTTCATCCTGTATATGTTAAAGATTTTAGAAGTAGGAATGGACTGGAATTTCACGCGCTTGGGTATCTATCCTATGGAAAAACGAGGACTCTTCGGCATCTTTGCCCATCCACTTGTGCACAGCAACTTCAAGCATCTGGCCGCCAATACACTTCCACTGTTTTTCCTGTCCTGGTGTTTGTTTTATTTCTATCGTAGTATCGCCCCATATATATTTTTCTTAATATGGATTGGCAGTGGTATTTTCACCTTCCTTTTCGGCAAGAGTGGATGGCACATCGGATCCAGCGGGCTCATCTATGGTCTGGCTTTCTTTTTGTTTTTCAGCGGCATTTTCCGTAAACACGCGCCTCTCATAGCCCTCTCGTTGTTGATTACATTCCTTTACGGCGGATTAGTATGGAATATGTTCCCCCAGTTTGCCAAGGTCACTACTTCATGGGAAGGCCACATGGGTGGAGCTATAGCAGGTATGCTGTGCGCCGTCGGCTTCATAAAATATGGTCCGCAACAGCCCGATCCCTTTGCCGACGAAGAAAACGAAGAAGGCACTATTGTCGATGAGACAAATTCAGACGAAAAAGAAAGGATTGATTCTACAAAGACAGAAAGGCCTGATAATAAAGATTTAAAAATAGAATAGCAATGTGCGTGCGATCATCAACAAGCACGATCTGAATTACAAAATGAGGCAACTATATGAATGCCCCCAAAATAAAAACGCCTTTCTCGGATTAGAGCATCGCTGCCATACGCTGATACAGGTATTCAAGCAATACATACTTAAAGTTTTTCCACCAGCACCGTCGCATAAGCCGAAATGCCTTCCTCGCGGCCAGTGAAACCCAGCTTCTCGGTTGTAGTAGCTTTGATAGACACGTCGTCCGCATCCACACCCATCACACGAGCCAAAGTCTGCTGCATCTCAGGGATATGCGCTTTCAACTTGGGGCGTTCAGCACAGACGGTGGCGTCAATGTTGCTTACCTTATAACCCTTTGTGAGAATTAGATCCACGGTCTTCTTCAGTAACACTTTACTATCAATGTTCTTGAACTCACCTGCCGTATCAGGGAAATGATAGCCAATGTCACGCATATTAGCGGCTCCCAACAAGGCATCGCAAATGGCATGTATCAACACATCAGCATCGCTGTGTCCCAAAAGCCCCATCTCGTGCTCCAAACGGATGCCACCCAACCACAATTCACGGCCTTCCACCAACCGGTGAACATCGAAACCGAAACCTACACGTATTTTCATTAAATCGTCTGTCTATTATTATCGGATATGGAAATCAAGCAGTTTTTTGCCGCCCAGATAGCCCTGCAGATGCTGCCCGATACTCACAGAACCTACGCCCATAGGCGTACCTGTAAAGAGCAGGTCGCCGATCTTCAACGTCATGAAACGACTTACGTAAGCAATGATGTCGTCCACACGGAACAGCATATCGGCAGTACATCCTTGTTGCACCGTTTTCCCATCAATATCGAGATGGAATTTCAACCGTTGCACATCGCTTTCGCCCTCGACTAACGGCACAAAATCACCAATAGCAGCCGAACCATCGAAACCCTTGCAGAGTTCCCATGGATTACCTGCCTCACGGAAGCGACGCTGCATATCGCGAGCGGTAAAGTCAATACCTACTGTCACTGCATCATAATAGCGGTGAGCGAAACGTGGCGCAATACATTTACCCAAACGACAGATGCGTACCACCACTTCAGTTTCATAATGTACCTCATTCGAAAAATCAGGAAGGAAAAAAGGTTTGCCGTTCTTCAGGATAGCCGAGTCGGGCTTCAGAAAAATCACCGGTTCCTTGTTTTCCTGTTTATGCCCCAGCTCCCGGTTGTGCAAGGCATAGTTCATTCCTACAGCTATAATCTTCATTACTTGATTTCGTTATAGTTAAGGCGGTTGAACATTACCGCCAGATGGGCATAAAGTGAAGTGTTCTGCACGACAATGGACTCTGGCACACGGATTCGGAAAGGCGTAAAGTTCCACACGGCCTTAATGCCGCCCTCCACCATATAATCCGTTATTTGCTGAGCTATCTCGATAGGTACCGTCAGTACCCCAATATTCACATCGTACTCCTGCATCTTCCGAGGAAAATCGTCGGTATGAAAGATAGGGATGCCATTCAGTTTCGACCCCACCAGCAAAGGATTGACATCAAAGGCTGCCACAATCTCAAGCCCAAAGTGACGTAGCCCTGAGTCATGAAGCAAGGCACCACCCAGACTTCCTACGCCAAACAGAAAAGCCTTGTGTAAATTAGTGAAACCCAAAAAATCTTCCAGCACAGCAATTAACGTATCTATCTCATACCCCACTCGCGTACGTCCCGAAATATTGACATACGAAAGATCCTTAGCTATCTGCGAGGCGTCAATATTAATTTCTTTAGATATTTGAGTTGAGGAGACAAAACGTTCTCCTTTCTGTTTCAGCAACTTGACATTAGAAAGATACCACGGAAGGCGTCGCAACGTCGGCTCCGGCACCCGCAAGGACTCTTTATTCTGCAACAAACTGCTCATCGTTTTCTATAAATTTATCAGATTGTAACGGACAAAAGTACTGTTTTTTTTCCAATGTCCGAGAGAATGCACAGAAAAGCTTAACATAAATTCTACGTCAGATTGGAAGTTTCATCTCAAAACCGTACTTTTGATGCGAACTTATAATCACCCTTATCATGGCAAAAAGCAGCAAACATAACGATTGGAAGGAGCGTTTGAATGTGGTCTACTCCACTAACCCTAATTTCCAATACGGAACAATGAATACAGATGAGACCGAGACCCTCTCTCCCAATCAACAAAAATTACGGGTACAACTTGATAGTAAGAACCGTAGTGGCAAAGTAGTGACCCTCATTACCGGCTTTGTGGGCACCGACGATGACTTAAAAGAATTAGGACGAATGTTAAAGAACAAATGTGGCGTAGGTGGCAGTGCCAAGGACGGCAAAGTCATCGTACAAGGCGACTTCAAACAAAAAATTATCGAATTACTGAAACAAGAAGGATACACACAAACAAAACCCGTGGGATAACAGTACCAACAATAACATGGAATCACCTTAATGGCGCATTCCATCACTTAAGTTTTTCCCATTCTGCATATTCTTCGTATATTTGCAACGTATTTTCAGTAAAGCAATAATGAACACATATTATGGTATATCGTTTGCTTCATTTTTTTCTAAAGCTACTGTCATACATTCCTTTCCGTATGCTTTACATCCTGTCAGACGGTTTGTTCTACCCGTTATATTACCTTGTTCGCTACCGTCGTAGGATTGTACGAAAGAACCTAACGGAATCTTTCCCAGAAAAGAGTTTGCCTGAAATCAGGCAGATAGAAAAAAAATTCTATCACTTTTTCATCGACATGATGCTCGAAAGTTGTAAACTGGCCTCCATTTCCTCTCAAGAATTAAAACATAGAATGCAGTTCACAAATACCGAAGCTGTAAATTCAATGTTGAGACAAGGTAAATCCATTTCTATCTACATAGGGCACTACGGAAATTGGGAATGGGTTTCTTCCATGCCCTTGTGGTTGGAAAAGAGTGCAACAGGTATCCAGATTTACCACAAGTTACGCAACAAAAACATGGAACGTCTGATGCTGCATATCCGTGAGCGTATGGGAGGTATCTGCGTTGAAATGTACAAGACAGCCCGCTACATCACCGAACTGGCCACCCACCACAAGGTTTGTATCATCGGATTTATAGCTGACCAGTCACCTAAGAAGAGGGAAGTACACCATTTTCTCCCCTTCTTGCATCACAAGACCCCCGTCCTAACAGGTTCGGAAAAAATCACAAAACACTACGGATTCGAATCCTTTTACCTAAATGTTAAAAGAATCCGGCGAGGATATTATGAAGCCGCTTTCATCCGTCTTCACGAACATCCACAATCACTACCCGATTTCGAATTGACAGCTCTCTATTTCCAGCAACTGGAGCAAACCATTCTGCAACAACCGGAACTATACTTGTGGACACACAAGCGTTTCAAGCATGCTGAGAAGCTGGACACATAAACATTGAATCATTTTTAAGAAGTTCTTATGAATATGGATATTGATTTTGTAATCACCTGGGTTGACATGAACGATCCAAAATGGCAAGCGGATTTTATGAAATACTCGGAGAACAAGGACAATACAAAGAACGGAGTCTCCGAAGCTCGCTTTCGCGATTACGGCCTCTTGAAATACTGGTTTCGCGGAGTGGAAAAGTTTGCTCCATGGGTTCGAAAGATACACTTCGTGACCAGCGGACAGAAACCCGAATGGCTCGACGAAAACAACCCGAAGCTCAATCTTGTAAGTCACAAGGATTATATTCCTAAACCATTCCTGCCTACTTATAATTCCGTGGTGATAGAACGATATCTGCATAAAATTCCCGATTTAGCAGAGCACTTTGTCTATTTCAATGACGACTTTTACATTACGAATACCATTGGAATAGAACGTTTCTTCAAGAATGGGTTGCCCTGCGACATTGCCACTTTCTTATACAATCCCTCATGGTCACAATGGTACAAAAGAATTAAGAACAACTTGAGAATCATCAACCGACACTTCGACAAAAAAGAGGTAATGGCTCGCTTCCACGACAAATGGTTCGATAAAAGCTATGGTTCAAAAGCTTGGTGGAACTATATTTTAAAACCCTATGGCAAATTTATTACCCTCCGTACACCACATAATGCACAGCCTTATCTGAAAACCACTTTTGAGGAAGTATGGGCCGTAGCCGAGAAAGAACTGACCGAAACATCCGTCAACCGATTCCGTGCTTTGACTGATTATACGCCGGAACTGTTCCGCACTTGGCAAATCTGTCGAGGGAACTTTGAACCTTACAACACGTACAGCGATACCAAAATGCTCCCCCTTATGATACACCCCAAACAAGCAGTAAAAGCGATTTATGAACAAACCTATTCACTGATTTGCCTGAACGACAACGTACATATCCGCAACTATGCACAAGTGATGGAGAATATCCGAAATGCTTTCGAACATATTTTGCCTGAGAAATCAAGCTTTGAACATGAATATTCCCAACCAATCATCGATCAACCATGAATAAAGTTCTTGCAGAAATTATAGCAGGAGTCATCCCTCACAAAATGACCCGGAACAGATGGCGCGGTCTTTTGCGTTACGGACTTTTCAATGCAATCAGACTGAAATATCGGATGAAGCATGATCATACCTCACCACAATATTACTTGGCGGTTTGTGCCATAGCTAAAAATGAAGGGCCTTATTTCAAGGAATGGATAGAATGGCATCACAAACAGGGCGTTGAAAAGTTTTACATCTACGATAATGAAAGTACAGATTGCACAAAAGAAGTACTTCTCCCCTATATTGAGTCGGGACTGGTAGAATACACCTACTTTCCGGGATATAGGCGACAGCTTGCCGCTTATGATGATTGCTTGGAAAGGCACCGTTTAGCTTCACGTTGGATAGCCTTCATTGATTTGGACGAATTCATTGTTCCCATACAAGACCCTACAATCCCCGCATTCCTACACCGGTTTGAGGACTTCCCCGCCGTCGAAATTAATTGGCTAATTTACGGTAGTAGTGGAGCTGAGAAGAAGATGCCCGGCACCATGATGGAGCGGTTCAAATGGCATTCGATTCCGAGCCATCTCTTAAATCGGCACGTAAAAAGCATAGTCAATCCACGACGAGTCTTTACGATGATTGGCTGCCATGAAGCCGCACAGATAAAGGGGAATGCGGCCGACTCACATGGCAATCCGATTAGAAAACACTTTCGGGAACGCGAACCACAACAAGACATTATCCGCATTAACCATTACGCGGTCAGGTCTTATGAAGAATTCAGGGAAAAACAGGTTCGAGGCAGAGCCAGCGGCACCCAAAAAACAGTTCCGAGGGAATATTTTGACAAGTATGACCTCAACGATATCCAAGAAAAAGCCTGAACCGCTATTGCTCAAACGGAGATTTCTCAGGGAAACGTTTCTCCAGAAAAACCGCAACTCTTCTCCGGTCATTGTCATTGGCATACTGAGAATCATTCATGCAGAACAGCATCGGATTATATTTCTCCAATTTTCCGTAATGTTTCAGATTGTCTATATGAAATCGAAAGGATGTTTTTTGAGTAATATAATGCAAATGTCCCCGTTTTTCAGCCAAAGCAGCATAATAAAACAGGCTTCTTTGAATATCGTTTGCACACCTTACGTGATTGGGATAGGTTTTCTCTATTGCATCTCTGAAAACATCCTCTACGTACCGTAAATCACTCCTCCGATACGCATCTATATTATGATGCGCCTTTCCACCATAGTAACGACCATATCTTTCTTCCACCAACTTAGCGGCATTGTGTATAATCAAGTTGTAGTTACTCAAACTTTTGTGCAATATACGTTCTTTACATAGCAGAATCCATTTTCTGAAAGGCCGGCGGTTGAATCGAATAATCGGCAGCCCATCTTGTGCAAAGAAATCTTCAGGGGAGACAGGCCTGTTGATAAACATATCGTCATTCGCATACAGAAAATATTCGGAAAGTCCCGGTATCTGACACAGGAAATGCTCAATCAGGGAAGAGTTGAAACAAGGCAAACAGGCAACTGGCATAATCTCTGTATGATCCACAATCCGCACTTTCGGATTGGAAGTGTCCAGCCATACCGGTGTCTGTCGGTCTGTAACGATAAACACCTTTCGTATCCAAGGCGCATACCGATAGACCGAGCGCAGACTGTACTTCAATTCATCATGATTGGCATACCGCCCTTCACAATTGACAGCCGAGCCTTCTTCCGTGCGACCGATAACAGCATTATGTTTTGCCCGCCACTCCGGGTCATTTCCATCCACCCAAAGATATACTAAATCTATATCCATCTGTTTGTATCCTCGATTTTATCAATTTTGTGCCTTAACCCATCCCGTTCTCTTCCATTATCTCCCGAAACCTGCGACTCCATGCTGACCAACTGAGTTTCTTCTTATAAAGGTGTAAACCACCTTCATGCAAAGCCTGCAATGCCTCAACATTGAGGTTACGCTTGATGCAATCCGCAAAGTCAGCGGCAGTGCTATGCAGGGGCAATTTATAACCGTTCATTCCATCGACAACGTAATCGCCCGTGCCGCCCGTATCATACGTAAAGATAGGCACGCCATAGGCTGATGCTTCACAATAGACAATCGCCGAACACTCTGCCTGCGTAGGTAGCAGAAAAAGAGTAGTCTTCTTCCAAAGTTGTACATAGCGGCGATATTCTTCCGGGTTATTCTTGTTGAGAAAACCAACGTAATCTATGTAGGGCAATCCCGCATACTTTGAAGGCAGATTTCTGATACCGGCAATCACCAACCGGGCTTTGACACCCTGTTCGTTAAGCAACCGAACGGTCTCAACAGCCACATCGCCTCCCTTGCGCTGCCACTCCACCCCTGAGAAAAAGATATTAACGGTTTCTCCAGCGGTGTAGCTCAGTTCGTTTGACATCAGGTCAATATCGTCAATGTTTGCCCCAAACTCTATCACATAGGTCTTTTGAGGATTATAATCGTAATCATTCACCACAGAAGCGGCTGCCCAATGCGATGAGCGCAAGTTTAGTGTGGCACAATGGATGCCCGCCCGTTCGCACTCTTCCCCATGTTCTATGGTCTTGAGGGAGAGCTTTTTCTTCCAATAATAGCCTACCATCAGCCGATGGGTCGTATCTGTATAGAAGATGATGGGAATATTTTTAGGAAGGTAAGGGAGCAGGCCTGAGTTGCAAGGTACAAACAGGTAGTCGCATCCCTTATACAGTTCCTTGTCAATACTGCGTGCACTGAGCTTGCAATAGTCCCGATTATATGCTATTTTGATATGCCGATACCGAAGTTTAGAGAAAACCCGATATAGAAGTTTCATCACTCCATTGGGGCGTGAACATATCCACTTTACCTCATAGCCGGCATTTTCGATTCCTTCCCGAATTTTGAAGATTGTACCACTCCATGCTTTACGATCAATAAACGGGTTTTTCTCAAATATAAACCCGATGATTTTCTTTCTCTTTTCCATCTCAAAATTCACGGCATTTCTTTTCTATTTGATTTGTTGACTGATTTCAGGATACAGCTTCAGAATGTTCGCCAGTACTGCAGCGTTCCGATCTGTTCCCGATTTGAAATTCGCAGTCTTCAAAGACAATTCACGCGGCTTATGCAATCCCCGTGGCTTATTGTACCCGAACGGAACAGGAACAATCGGAGTACCATTGGCCACCGCTGCCGCCCAAAACCAGATATCATCGGTCGTCGGGGCAATTTGGGTAAATAAATCTACGTTTAGCATATCAGATTTCAAAGAATGAGGTGGATACAACACTCCGCCCACACCGGTCTGTATATTCATAAAGCCGGAATGGATTCTCTTCAACACAAAGCTGTACCATCTATATTTGCTCCATTTGCGGTAAGGCAGACCCGGCTTCATACGTTTGGCACGGTGCGCCAATACGGCCTTGGGCAACTGTTCATGCAGACGCAACAAAGACCGCAACATGTGTTTGTGATATGCCACATCATCATCCACCGTCACAATTACCGCATCGGGGAAATCCGACAATGCAGGGATTAGTTTACGGTACGAACGGATATCCCGATCGTAATTCCGTATCTCAAAAATAGGATTCCGGTCAGCAAGTCCAAGCAACTCCTGCGGAATTCCACTTCCATCAAATTGTGAATAGGTAAGATAAAGCACAACCTTATCGGGAAGGACAGAACCGTCCAAAATAGATTGAATGGCCCGTACCGCATACGGTATCGCTGCCGGGAATGAAGTCATGGACACAACGACTTTTTGTTTTGGCCTGCTCGGATTCATATTCTTCTACCAATTAATTCTCCGCAAGGGAATGCGCAAAGATAATACAATAAACGAGAAACAGAGCTATCTACAGGAGGAATTATTCTCGTCAACCCAATTCCTTAACAGGCAAAAAAGAGGGTGACCCAAAAGCCATTCGAAATGGTTCAAAAGGTTACCCTCTTTTCATTGCATCCTGAAACTTCTTCAGGATATATAAATTAACGGTTATCCTCTTGAAGATAAAGAAGATAACCGTTGTTTTTATGGTAAATGTTTATTATATTTAAAGTGTGAAACAAAAAAACAATCAATCATTTACCATGAGTGCAAAGATAGTACATAAATCCTACAATCAAAACGACAGCCTTCTTTTTCCTCCGTCACTGGGCGAACTCATTCCTGAGAATCATCCCGTAAGGACGGTCAGCGCGATAATAGACAGACTGGACATCTCCGGCATAGAGTCGACCTACAAGGGCGGGGGCACGAGCAGCTTCCATCCGCGAATGCTGCTGAAGGTGATCGTGTGTTCCTACATGTGCAACGTCTACTCCGGTCGCAGGATGGAGAGCCTGTTGCACGAGAACGTGAATTACATGTGGCTGTCGGGGATGTCCAGTCCGGATTTCCTTACGATAAACCGCTTCCGCAGCGAGCGGCTGTGCGACGGTCGCTTTGAGGAGCTGTTCCCTCAAACGGTGGTTCTGGTGAACGGGGAGGGTCTGGTGTCGCTGAAGGTCCAGTACATAGACGGGACGAAGATAGAGTCAGCGGCGAACAAGTACACCTTCGTGTGGAAGGGCAGCGTCGAGAAGAACAAGGCGAGGCTGGAGGCGAAAGTTGACGCGGTACTGAAGACGGCGGAGTCTGTCCTCGCCGGCGAGGATGCGGAATGTACGAAAGAGGAGCCTTGCGTAGAGGGGCTTCCGAAACGAACCGGAAGGATACTCCGAAAGATGGACGGGCAGGGCATCAGCGACAGGAAGCTACGCAGGAGCGTGAAGAAGTGAAGGACGAGTCCCTTCCGAAGCTGAAGTCGTACGAGAGGCATCTGGAGACCATGGGAGAGAGGAACAGTTACAGCAAGACGGATCTGATACCACCTTTATGAGGATGAAGGAGGATGCGATGAGAAACGGACAGACCAAGCCGGGATACAACATGCAGATAGCGACGGAGAACCGGTTCATCACCAACTACGGCATCTACTGGAGGCCTACGGACTAGGGTACGATGATACCGTTTCTAGCCTCCTTCAGGGAGAGATACGGGACGCAGAGCGAAGAGGTCGTGGCTGACTCCGGATACGGCAGCGAGGAGAACTACGCGTACATGGCGGACAGCGGCATGGATGCGTATGTCAAGTACCCGATGTTCCACGCCGAGATAAGATGCAGGTATGCCGACAATGCCTTCCTCGTCCGGAACATGTACTACAATGCGGCGGAGGGCTACTATGTATGCCCCATGGGACAGCACATGGAGAGGTGCGGCACACGACACCCCGTTTCAGATCCCGGCTATAGGTCGGAAGTGGCCGTGTACAGGTTCTCAACTGCAAGGGATGCCCGTTCAGGGGAATGTGCTACAAAGGAAGGCCTGACAGGAGAACCGTGGAGGTTAACCACATGGCCAACGGGTTCAAGAGACAGGCAAGGGAGCTGCTCACCAGCGAACGCGGGATGATGCACCGCAGCAACCGTCCCGTCGAACCTGAGGCCGTCTTCGGGGACATCAAGTTCAACCACGGCTTCAAGCGGTTCCGCCTCAGGTTGAACAGGAAAGTAAGGGTCGAGTTCGGCCTCGTCGCGCTTGCCCACAATCTCAGGAAGTGCGCGGTGATCCGCACGGGCAGGACGAAGGAGCAGAATCCAGCTTTGGCAACCGCATAGGAGACCTGCGTGGGCCATCTACGGCCGCACATGACGGGGATAAGTCAAAAACACTCCACGGACAAAACAAAGAAATCGGCTGCAATCAAAAAAGTGCAACCGATTATCTCTCTGCCTAAAAAAAAGAGGCCGTCCTCAAACTTCACTTTTGGGTTGGCCTCCTTTTTATATCAAAACCTATAAGATAATTTAACGTGAGTTCGACGAATTCAAAACAATGCAAGCTGTGTGTCAATCGTTCTCATGACATTGATACACGGCTTCTTTGGAAAACAGCAATATGCGGCAATTGCACTCAAGAGGTTGACAATAAAATTATCAAAGGTTCCATGCCTTGAATGTTCCACTTGTGCTATATTTTTGAGTTCGTCATTGACGGTTTCGATAATGACCCGTTTCCTGAGAAGTAATTTGTCTGAAAGTGACATCAGTGCTCTTTTCATATTGCTTTTTAACTTGGTTATAAGTTGTATGCCGTCCACGAATAATCTGAATTAGTCAAGACTTAATCTGACAGTTTGTTTACTATCGGACAAAAACTGTCAGATTAAGTCTTGACTAATTCATGAACCTCGACAAATACCTCGATTTTTCGTTCAAGATGCGTAATAACCTATTTGAAATGTGGCAGTTACAAGGATTGGAAGGAAAAAGGCGATTGCAAAATCTCGTTTTTCCAGAAGGATTTGTGTACGACAAAAATAAGGACGATATTGAACCTATCAGAGTGAATGGGTTCTTTCTCTTAAATTATTCATTTTCAATAGATAACAGAGATAAAAAAGAAGAGACAAACCGCCAAAATGACGATTTGTCCCTTAGAGTACTCGAAGCGGGACTTGAACCCGCACAGCCGCAATGGCCAAGGGATTTTAAGTCCCTCGTGTCTACCGATTCCACCATTCGAGCATCCCATTGAAGCGGAAAACGAGACTTAAACTCGCGCTTCCAACCGTGGCAGAGTTGTGCGCTCTTGCCAACCGAGCTGTTCCGCAGAATTGTTTGGAAGAACGAAGCAAAGATAAGCAGTTTCAGCATTACAGCCAAACATTTACACAAAAAAGAAGGTTTTCTACAAGAAAATCACCGTCTGTAGAAAACCTTCGCGATACTGTTACTTTACAAGTACCACACAGGCATCACTTTCAACCGTGCCCCAGCAAGCTCTTTTCAGCCTGCTCCATCGCGGAAAAGTTAAAGCCCTCGATTACTTGCTCCATCAGCCGGGTTATGCGGTCGTTGCACAGATTGCCGATACTTCCCTCGTGCGTGTGGCGCACCTCCTTGCAGGGAGTGAAGCGGTGAGCCTCAATGTCGAGTCCCACCTTCTTGTAGGCGTCACGGAAAGGCATGCCTTCACGTGCCAGGCGGTTGACTTCTTCCACACTGAAGATGAGCGAATAGCGGTCGTCGTCGAGGATATGTTCGTTCACCTTGATTTCGTTCACGATGTAGGTGGTCATTTGCAAGCAGTCCTTCAGCTCCCGAAAAGCAGGAAGAAAGACTTCCTTGATGATCTGCAAGTCGCGAAAGTAGCCCGAAGGCAGATTATTCGCAATCATCATAATCTGCTGGGGCAGTGATTGGAGTTTGTTGCACTTGGCACGGATTAGTTCAAAGACATCGGGATTCTTCTTGTGGGGCATGATGCTGGAGCCGGTGGTACATTCGTCGGGCAGCTTAACGAAGCCGAAGTTCTGGCTATTGAACAGGCAGGCGTCGAAGGCCAGCTTAGACAGGGTTCCAGCGATGGTAGCCAACGCAAAAGCCACGTTACGTTCCATCTTGCCACGACCCATTTGGGCATAAACCACGTTGTAGTTCATCGAATCGAAGCCCAGCAAACGGGTGGTCATCGTGCGGTCGAGTGGAAAGGACGAGCCGTAGCCGGCAGCCGATCCAAGAGGATTGCGGTTGCACATGCGGAAAGCAGCTTGCAAGAACATCATGTCGTCCACGAGGCTCTCGGCATAGGCGCCGAACCACAGGCCGAAGGACGAAGGCATAGCTATCTGCAAATGGGTATAACCGGGCATGAGGACGTCCTTGTAGCGATCGCTCTGACGGATAAGCACGCCGAAAAGCTGTTCAACGGCTTCGGTGATGTCCCTAATCTGCTCCCGGGTAAAGAGTTTCAGGTCGAGCAGCACCTGGTCGTTGCGCGAACGGCCGCTATGAATCTTTTTGCCTACATCGCCCAACTTGCGGGTAAGCATGAGCTCTACCTGTGAATGAACGTCTTCGACGCCATCCTCGATAACGAACTCACCCCGTTCAGCCTGGGCGTAAATTTGCTTCAGTTCAGCCAAGAGCTGCTCCAATTCGTCTTTTTCAAGCAATCCGATACTCTGAAGCATGGAGATGTGAGCCATGGAGCCCAGCACGTCGTGCTTGGCCAAATAGAGGTCCATTTCGCGGTCGCGCCCCACAGTGAAGCGCTCGATATCCTTGTTTACCTGTACTGATTTTTCCCAAAGTTTCTGTGCCATATCATTCTCCTCCACACAAATCTGTTAATATTGTATCAGGGCCAACATGTCGGCCATCTTCTCCAACCCTTCCTGCAAGGGCTTTTGCACCATGACCTTCATAAAGGGGTTGAGCTCCATACCGATGGTAAGCTTTATCTTGCACTCGGCTTCGCCTGTGGACACAATCTGAATCCACAGGTTGAAGGGCAGCGGCGAAGTGGTAGTACCGAACTTGATGCACTTCTCGGGTTCGCGCTCCACAATTTCCAGCGTAACGGTTCCCACAGGAGAGATCTCGACACTGAGGGTATCCGCCGTAAACTCCAGGTTCTTCACTTTGTCTTCGGGCAGGCGGCTCTTAATCTTCTCCAGATTGCTCAAATCGGATAATTTGCCATAAACGGCACTTTGGGAGGCAGGAATTACTTTCACTCTACTCTCAAACTTCATCATATATTTTCAACTTAAATAAAGACAAAAAGAACCTTTCAGGCAGAATTGCCCGAACGGTTCTTTCTTTAACTATCACCATAAAACAAGATTTCTTACTTCCCGGCATCCCAGTGTGCAGGATCTTTTCTCCATTCTTCTAACGTAGGAATATCGCCATCTTCAATGTAGCCGGTACGCAAAGCGACTTCGAGTACAGCTTCATAGTTGGTCAGTGTAACCAAAGGCACTTTTGCTTCCTTGAAGGCTTTTTCAGAGATGGGGAAGCCGTAAGTATAAGAAGCTACTATACCAATCACCTCACAACCGTCACGACGAATGGCCTCAACAGCCTTCAGGCTGCTACCACCCGTCGAAATGAGATCTTCAACGACAACGACTTTCATACCGGGACGAAGCTCGCCCTCGATCAGGTTCTCCAATCCATGGTCTTTAGGAGTGGAGCGTACATATACAAACGGAAGGTTCAGCGTGTCGGCCACCAAAGCACCCTGAGGAATGGCGCCCGTAGCTACTCCAGCGATAGCATCCACCTGTCCGAAACGTTCCAAAATGAGTCGCGTAATTTCAATCTTTACAAAATTGCGAAGAGAAGGATAAGAAAGGGTCTTGCGGTTATCACAATAGAAAGGCGATTTCCAACCTGAAGCCCAAGTAAAAGGATTAGCCGGTTGTATCTTTACAGCTTTGATTTTCAGCAATTTCTCTGCAAACAATTTTTCTAAATTTCTCATAGCAAACTATTCTTACGATCAAATATGGTACAAAAATACGGAATCGGAATGAAAGTAAAAAATGAAAAGATACATATTTTTTGTCCATCTATTCATTTTCCTCAGAAATATCCATACAACGGCGTACATCCTCTATCGTAAACCCGCGCCCTAAGGCAAAACGGACAAGTTTACCTTCCAACTCGCGGACATTGGCAGCACGCACTGTCTTCCGCTTGGCAGTCAGCAGGGCCCGAAGTCCCGATAAATAATCGGATTCATCGATCACCTCGTCCAGCAATGGTGCATAAACCGTAGATGGCAAATGCTTGGTCTTCAATGCCAATCCAATCTTCACCTTCCCCCAGCGGGCAAAAAGATACTTGTCGCGGATGAAAGCCCGACAATAACGCTCTTCATCGAGAAAACGTTCGCTTTCCAAAGTGGCAATAATCTCTTCTGCGGTTTCACGCTCTACTCCCCAACGGAAAAGCTTTTCTTCCACATCCACCCGACAACGCTCTGCTACGGAGCAATAGGCGGAAAGACGCGTCAAAGCTTCCTTTACATCCATTTCCTTATTCATCTCTATTTCTCAGCAATTACAAAACGATCATTTTGTGACAAATCTTTTTCCACACGCACCCTGACATATCCCATCACACGAAGCATATCCACCACCTCGCGGCCATAAGCTCTATTGATTTCAAAATAAAGCCGGCCGCCCCGGTTCAGCATACCGCGCCCCAAGGTGGCTATGCAACGGTAAAAGCGCAAGGGATCGTCATCGGGCACAAACAGAGCGAGGGATGGTTCCCACTGAAGTACATTGGGCTTCATATTTACCTTTTCGGCCTCGGTGACATAGGGCGGATTGCTTACGATGACATCATAACATGATCCGGCTTCGTCCATCCGGCAGGTGAGTACGTCACACTCCACAAAACGCACGTCCGCCTGAAGCTTGCGGGCATTGGCACGTGCCACGCCGAGGGCTTCGGGAGACACGTCCCAAGCCGTCACCGAGGTATCGGGAAGCTCTTTGGCCAGCGAAATGGCAATGCAACCGCTACCAGTCCCCACATCCAATATCCGTGCATTCGCAGGTATTTCCTTCAGCATCAGTTCCACCAGTTCCTCCGTCTCAGGACGCGGGATGAGCACACCAGGTGCAACCAAAAACTCTCTTCCGAGGAAAAAAGTACGGCCTTCGATGTACTGTAAAGGTTCAAATCGGGACAAACGTTGCAGAATGTCTTCCAGTTCTTGTTCTTTTTTTGGAGATAAAACTATATCTTTGCCCACATAATAGTCGGTCGGCGCCTGTCCCAACAGATCACAACACACGAAACGTGAAAGGGCGGAAACTTCTTCTGCCGTATAATAAGGCTGAAGACGGCTACGGATATGGGCAACGATCTTATTCATCATTAATTATTAAAACACCCCAAGGGATAAAGAAGTCTTTTAAACTAAACTGCAAAAGTACACATTATCCCCTAAAAAGAAGTATATGGAAGACGAAAAATACATGCGACGCTGCATCCAGCTGGCATACAACGGGCTCTGCAACACAGCCCCCAACCCGATGGTAGGAGCAGTCATTGTACACAATGAACAAATCATAGGAGAAGGATATCACGTGCGTTGCGGACAGACACACGCCGAAGTGAACGCCATCCGCTCCGTCAAGAACCCCGATTTATTGAAGGAATCGACTATATACGTCAGCCTGGAGCCATGTGCCCATTATGGCAAAACGCCTCCCTGCGCTGATTTAATCATAGAAAAACAGATACCACGCATCGTTATCGGATGTCAAGACCCGTTTGCGAAAGTAGCAGGGAAAGGCATACAGAAGCTGCGCGATGCCGGCCGCGAGGTTATTGTAGGGGTACTCGAAGAAGAATGCCTGCAATTGAACCGCCGTTTCATCACTTTCCACACCCGAAAGCGTCCTTTTATCACCCTGAAATGGGCAGAGTCGGCCGACGGCTTTATTGACCGGCTAAGGACGGAAGGCACCCCGACCATACTCTCCAGTCCATTGACCGGCATGCTGGTTCACAAACTGAGGACGGAACATGCCGCCATCCTCATAGGCACTGACACCGCACGGCTCGACAACCCCCGACTTAACGTGCGCCACTGGTATGGTTCCACCCCCGTGCGCATCACCATCGACCGACACCATCGTCTGTCCCAAGACCTAAACCTGTTCGACGGTTCACAGCCCACATTGGTATATGTAAAAGAAAACTTATCCGAAATATTGAAAGATTTGTACGAACGCCAGTTACAATCTCTTTTGGTGGAAGGAGGACGCCAACTTCTCCAGTCGTTTATCAACGCTGGCTTATGGGACGAAATCATTGTAGAAGAAACGCCCCTGATACTGGGCGAAGGCGTGAAAGCTCCCCAGTTATCCCCGCAGAACATCTACCGCAGGGAATGCCATTTTAGGCGAGGATACCGTCATTACTTCGCACAGGAAAAACATCTGACGGGAACAGGTACTCCTACCCGACAAGGCCTCTAACGCTGAACCATTTTATCGACAAAAAGGCTCATATTATCTATAATTTTATATAAAACTTCTCCGTAAAGGTAATTATAGAAAAAAATGTTCCTATTTTTGCAGTTTGAATAAACAATATAACAACAAATGAGATTAAAACTGTTATCCGTTATCATAAATTTTCTTATTGTATCTATTGTCATCAGTTCGTGTCTGAGTTCAGATAACAATTATGAATACAGCACCGATGCTACCGTTCACGCATTCAAGCTCGACACTATTTATGGCGTAAACTATAAATTCGAAATAGACCAAATTCAGCGACTCATCTATAATCGCGACTCCCTCCCCATGAGTGCTGATACCCTTATAGACAGCATCAAAATCACTACATTTACAACGACAAGCGGCATTATCATGTCGGGTACGCCTGACACGCTGTTCAATACGGACAACTACCAGAACCTGCTTCCCGCCATGAACTCGGAAAGCGGATTGCAATTCAAGGTGATAGCAGCAGACGGCATCACAAGCCGCCTCTACAGGCTAATTATCAATGTCCACAAGGAAGATCCAGACTCGCTTGTATGGCACAAAATGGCTTCGGCTCCTGCTATCACAACGACAGAACAAGGTCTGAAATCGATTGTATTAAATGACGAATTGTTTGTCTTCAATGCCCCCAATGCCGGTTACAAGACATCCATTGTCCCCAGTGAATACAGCTGGCAGAGTATTACGCCCAACCTGCCAACCAACACTAAACTCAACACTCTCACCAACTTTCAAGGAAAACTTTGGGTAAATACAGAAGAGGGAGCTGTTTACTCTTCGACAAATGGTATCAACTGGCAAAAGCAGGAAGCTTTGAGCGGGCATATCGTAAATCTGTTGACTGCTTTTCCCGCCAACGAAATCAGCAGAACTCCTACCCAACTGAGCGCTATTATGAAGAGCGAAATCGACGGAAAGAAATACTTTTGTATCACTGAAGGCGCCACATGGGTTCAGCAGGACGAAGTACCCGAAGACTTCCCAACCGCTGACTATTCCGCTTGCACCTTGACTACATCGAACGGTCTGAACAAGGCATTCTTGGTAGGCAACGTGTCACAAGATAACAATGAACAAACCGTACCCTGGTCGTCTATGACTGGTTATGGCTGGGTAAATCTGATCACTACGACCACTTCACATTGTCCTGCCTTGACTAATCCCAGCATCATCTATTATGACGATGCACTCTACATCATGGGAGGCAAACTGGAAGCTTTTTATAAATCGGCAACAGGCGGTATCGCATGGGAAAAGCAGAGGAAAAAATTCTTATTCCCCACAGAATTCGCATCGAAAGGCACCTCATACACAATCTCAGTAGACAAAAACAATTTCATTTGGATCATATGGGGAGGTGCCACAAACGAAGTATGGCGCGGTTGCCTCAACAAATTAAAGAAATACTAATATCGCTTTATAGATATAAAGATGTCATATAGAGAACAAATCGACCTTGATCGGGTGCCACAGCATGTAACCATCATCATGGATGGAAACGGAAGATGGGCCAAGCAACGCGGACACGAACGTAGTTTTGGTCACCAAGCCGGTGCAGAAACTGTGCACATCATAGCCGAAGAAGCAGCAAGGATGGGTGTCAAATATTTGACTCTCTACACATTCTCTACCGAAAATTGGAACCGTCCTGAAGCAGAAATCAGTGCACTAATGGAACTGCTGTTCAATTCCATTGAGGAAGAAACGTTCATGAAAAACAACATTAGTTTCCGTGTGATTGGTGACATCGCCAAACTGCCTGCCAATGTACAAAACCGTTTGAACAGTTGTATCGAACATACATCGGCCAATACAGGCATGTGCCTCGTCCTGGCCTTAAGCTATTCCTCTCGTTGGGAGCTAACCGAAGCAACACGGCAAATAGCCGAAAAGATTAAAAACGGTATTCTATCTCCAGAACAAATAGATGATCGTACCATCAGCCGGCATTTGGCTACCAACTTCATGCCCGACCCCGACTTACTGATACGGACAGGGGGTGAAATCCGCTTGAGCAATTATCTGTTGTGGCAATGTGCCTATTCGGAACTCTACTTCTGCGACACCTATTGGCCCGACTTTCACGAAGAAGAATTCTGTCGCGCCATCTGTGACTATCAGAAACGTGAAAGAAGATTTGGTAAAACCAGTGAACAAATCAGTTGAAACCATAAATAGAATATAGTAATCTGTAATCAGTGAAATAATGCATTATCGTATCTTCTCCATATTCGTAACAGCCCTTCTCCTCATTAGTTGCCTGCCGACAGCATTTGCGCAAGACAACCAATCAGAAAAACCCGTTGTGCTCTATGGCACCCCGAAGAAATATGAAATAGCAGACATCAAAGTGGAAGGCGCCGAAAATTATGAAGATTATGTCATCATCAACCTGTCCGGCCTCTCAAAAGGACAGCTGATCACCATCCCTGGCGATGAAATCACCCAAGCCTGTAAACGCTATTGGCGTCACGGACTTTTCTCTGACGTATCTATCACATGCGACAAGGTGGAAGGCGATAAGGCATGGCTCACCATCCACGTGGTGATGCGTCCGCGTGTATCGGAGATTCATTTTCATGGCATCAAGAAGTCTGAACGCGAAGACTTGGAGGCCAAAATCGGAATGATCAAGGGGAATCAGATCACTCCCAATCAGATAGACCGTGCCAAAACCCTGATAGATCGCTATTTCGACGACAAGGGTTTTAAAAACGCAGAAGTCATCATCAATCAAAAAGATGATAAGAATAATGAAAATCAAGTGATTGTCGACATTGAAATCGACAAAAAAGAGAAAGTAAAGGTACACAAGATTACAATCGAAGGAAACAACGCCATCACCGTCAAGAAACTGAAACGCGTGATGAAGAAGACCAACGAAAAGGGCAAGCTGTTGAACCTGTTCCGCACCAAGAAGTTCGTAGAGGAAAACTACGAGGCAGACAAACAACTCATCATCGACAAGTATAACGAGCTGGGTTATCGTGATGCCATAATTGTGACCGATAGTGTGACACCTTATGATGAAAAGACCGTCAACGTTTACCTGCAAATCGAAGAAGGGCAGAAATACTACCTGCGTAACGTGACATGGGTGGGCAACACGCTTTATCCATCTGAACAGTTGGACTACTTGCTTCGCATGAAAAAAGGCGACGTCTACAACCAGAAGTTACTCGAAGAGCGTACATCAACCGATGAAGATGCCATCGGGAATTTGTATTACAACAACGGTTATCTGTTCTACAGTCTCGATCCTGTAGAAGTAAATATCGTAGGCGACTCCATCGACCTTGAAATGCGTATCTACGAAGGGCGTCAGGCTACCATCAATAAGATTATCATCAGCGGTAACGACCGTGTTTACGAGAATATTGTACGCCGCGAACTTCGTACCCGTCCGGGCGACCTCTTCAGCCGTGAGGAATTGATGCGTTCCCTGCGTGAAATACAACAGATGGGACATTTTGACCCAGAGCAACTTCAACCGGACATTAAGCCGCGTCCTGAAGACGGTACGGTAGACATCGGCTATCCGCTTGTTTCCAAAGCCAACGACCAGGTGGAATTCTCGGCAGGTTGGGGACAGACTGGTGTTATCGGTAAACTTAGCCTGAAATTTACCAACTTCTCGCTGGCTAACTTGCTACACCCAGGTGAGAACTATCGAGGCATCCTGCCGCAAGGTGACGGACAGACACTGACTATCAGCGGCCAAACCAACGCTAAATACTACCAGTCGTATAGTGTATCATTCTACGACCCGTGGTTCGGCGGCAAGCGTCCGAATGCTTTCTCCGTGTCAGCCTTCTATTCTCGCCAGACAGATATCAGTAGCCGCTACTATAACGATGCTTACTATAACAGCTACTACAACAGCCTCTATAGCGGCATGTATGGCTATGGTCTCTACAACTATGGTAACTATACGAACTATGAGAACTATTATGATCCTGACAAGTCGGTTCAAATGTATGGTTTAGCTGTCATGTTTGGTAAGCGTCTGAAGTGGCCCGATGACTACTTCCAGTTCACCGCCGAGCTTTCTTATCAACGTTATATTTTGAAAGACTGGCAATACTTCCCTGTAACCAACGGAAAGTGTAACGATTTGAGTATCAACCTGACCCTTTCGCGAAGCTCTATTGACAGCCCGATTTATCCGCGCCAAGGATCTGAATTCTCGCTCTCAGTACAGTTTACACCGCCTTACTCTCTGTTTAACGGAATAGACTATAGCAAATACAACCTGAACAATCAGGATGACATCAACAAGATGCACAAGTGGGTAGAATATCACAAATGGAAATTCAAATCGAAAGTGTACATCCCGTTGATGGACCCATACAACGTGAAGCGTACACCTGTTCTTATGGGTCGTGTTGAATTTGGTTTGCTGGGCCATTATGATAAGCATAAGAAGTCACCGTTTGGCACCTTCGAAGTGGGTGGCGACGGTATGACCGGCTATTCCTACTACGCGACCGAAACGATTGCCCTGCGTGGCTACGAAAACGGTTCATTAGCTTCTTATGGGAATGAAGGTTATGCCTATACTCGCCTTGGCCTTGAGTTGCGCTACCCGCTGATGCTCGAAACCAGTACCAGCATTTATGCCCTGACTTTTGTCGAAGCCGGTAATGCTTGGCAAAAAGTAAACGACTTCAATCCCTTCGAACTGAAACGCTCGGCTGGTGTCGGTGTCCGCATTTTCCTCCCGATGGTAGGTATGATGGGTATCGACTGGGCTTATGGTTTCGACAAAGTACGTGGTTCAAGTTCGTATGGCGGAAGCCAGTTCCACTTCATCCTGGGACAAGAATTCTAACATTAGTTTCACCAAAACCAATAAGTTATGAAGAAGAGTGTTTTTACCCTGTTGCTACTGACCATCTTCAGTGTGACAACCTATGCGCAGAAGTTTGCGTTGATTGACATGGAATATATCCTGGAGAATATTCCTGCTTACGAAAATGCCAACCAACAACTGGAACAAGCCAGCAAACAATGGCAGGCAGAAATAGAAAAAGCGGGACAGGAAGCTAAAAGTTTATATGAGAGTTATCAGGCTGCAGCCAAGAACCTGACGGAAACACAACGCACCCAGAAAGAGAATGAAATCGTAGAAAAAGAGAAGTCTTTGGCTGAACTCCGCCACAAATATTTTGGTCCCGAAGGCGAACTTTATAAGAAACGCGAAGCCTTAATAGGCCCGATTCAAGATCAAATCTACAACGCTGTCAAAGAAATCGCAACCCAACGAGGATATGCAGTTGTAACCGACCGTGCATCGGCCTCCAGCATCATATTTGCCTCTCCTGAAATCGATATCAGCAACGAAGTGCTGGCAAGGTTAGGATATTCCAATTAAAATCAATATATTTGCACGGAAGTCAACAAAAGGAATAATAATCAATTTAAAAATAAACATTATGCTTAAAAAAATCGCACTCATCGCAGTTATGTTCATCCTCCCCTTGGGAGCAATGGCACAAGCAAAATTCGGCCACATGAATTCGCAGGAAATCATCACCGTGATGCCTGAATTCACTAAAGCACAGGCCGACTTGGATGCATTGTCAAAACAATATCGTGAAGAAATGCAACGTTCGGAAGAAGAATTCAACAGAAAGTATCAGGAACTGCTTCAACAACAGGATTCTCTACCTAAAAACATTTTGGAAAGACGTTCAAAAGAAGTGCAGGACATGGCACAACGCCAGCAACAATTCCAACAGGAAGCCTATCAAGCAATGGAAAAGGCTCAGCAAGAAGCTATGGTTCCCATCTATAAGAAACTGGACGATGCTGTTCAAGCTGTAGGTAAAGCAGAAGACGTTGTCTATATCTTCGATATCGCCCGTACACCGGTTGCTTACATCGGCGCAGGAAGTATTGATCTGACCGCGAAGGTAAAAGCCCAACTCGGAATAAAATAATCACAACTTATAAACCAATCGATCCCGAAATGCATCCTATGTATTTTCGGGATTTTTTTGGGCATTATGCAAAATAGCCTCCCGTAACAACCTTGATATTCGAATAAAATCAGTAAGTTTGTGAATAGATTACTCAAAAAACGAGGCATGAAACATATATTACCATCCCAACCGGGCCCTATCGGCGTTTTCGACTCCGGTTATGGCGGACTGACCATCTTGAGCAAATTCAAAGAAATACTTCCGCAGAACGACTTCATCTACCTGGGCGACAACGCTCGGACGCCTTACGGAACGCGTTCCTTCGAAATCGTATATGAATTCACATTACAAGCTGTAACACGTCTCTTTGAACTGGGTTGTCATCTGGTCATATTGGCCTGCAACACTGCTTCAGCCAAAGCTTTGCGAAGCATACAAATCAATAATTTACCCCAGCTCGACCCAAACCGGCGTGTATTGGGTGTCATCCGCCCCACCGTAGAGTGTATCGGCAGTATTACCCAAAGTAAGCATGTCGGCATCCTGGCCACCTCCGGCACTATCAAATCGGAATCGTATATCATGGAAGTACATAAGCTTTTCCCGGAAATCAAGGTAACAGGACAAGCGTGTCCCATGTGGGTTCCACTTGTTGAATACAACGAAGCCCAAGCACCGGGTGCCGACTACTTCGTGAAGAAATACATCGACGAGCTGCTTGCCAAAGACAATCGGATTGACACAATCATCTTAGGGTGTACTCATTATCCTCTGCTTTTGCCCAAAATAAAGCAATATGTACCAGAAAGTATCCACATTGTTTCGCAAGGTGAGTTAGTAGCCAACAGTTTGCTGGATTACCTCAAACGCCATCCCGAAATGAACGAACGATGCACACATGGAGGAACTTGTACTTACTTTACCACAGAAGCTGAAGAGAAATTTGCCGACTCCGCATCGGCCTTCCTTAATGAACCGATTCAAGTCAGTCATCTGGACCTTAATGATTAGCATTGCAAAATGCAACGTATCTATATTGATACTTTACAGAATTAGTCAAGTACCTTACCATGATTTGTTGCAATCTGTATCATGCGGTCATAGTCCTCGGAGCTCAGATCCATAAAGTAATAATTGACCGGATTAACCACCTGCCCTTTGACGTGGACCTCGTAATGTAGGTGCGGGCCGGTACTTTTACCTGTACTGCCCACTCCGCCTATCACCTCTCCACGCACCACCTTCTTGCCCAGTTTAGTACGGAAATCCTTCAAATGGGCATACCACGTCTGATAACCAAAACCATGATCAATGATAATCGTATTGCCATATCCCGTCTGCCAACCCATCTTTACCACCGTACCATCGCCCGTCGCATAAACGTCTGTGCCAGGATGGGCAGAGAAGTCCATACCCGAATGGAATTTGGTCGTGCCATATATCGGATCGATACGTGTACCATAGCCCGAAGCCGTCTGTTTCAAGTCTTTATTGGAAATTGGTTGTATGGCCGGAATACAGCGAAGCATCTCGTCGTGCTGCTTACACATGCGAACCACATCATCGAACGAATGCGACTGAATGTAGAGTTGCTTCGCGAGCATATCCATCTTCTGTGTGGTATGTACCACCAGCTTCGAGTTGGCCATCTTCATCAGGTGTTCGTAACGGTTAGTCCCCCCATAACCTCCCTGACGGATAGCTGTCGGCACGGGGTCAGCCATGAAGATAACTCTATAAAGATTATCATCACGTTGCTGAATGTCCTGCAACACGCCCATAGCCTCATCCATCCGACGCGAGAGTACATTATACTGCGCCTGCAACTGGCTGTTCTCCATCCTCAATTCCTTTTCCGAAGGTGAACCGAAAATTAGAAGAAGCACCATGAAACTGCCCGCTCCCAATCCCATGCCAATGAAAAGACGGCGCAGATAACTCATTACCCGCTGCTTCAACGTAGGGTAAATGCGGTCGTAAGTCTGCGTTTGCGGATTGTATATGTAGTAAACTTTGCGCATCTTTTTGGAAATATTTCATTAGCCCATGCGGCAAAAGTAATAAAAACGAGCTATCTTTGCACAGTTTTTTTGAGTTTTTAAGTTATTGAGCTTTTGTACATTCCGCTTTTTCCAACAAGCAGGATGTCCCCACCTTACAAAAGACAGCAAGGACAAGCATAAGTTAACTTGAAAAACCTCAGCATTCTGAAACTTAAAAAATAGATAGTATATGTTGACTGCAAACGAAATCAGAGACTCGTTTAAGAATTTCTTCGAAAGCAAAGGGCACCACATCGTCCCTTCCGCTCCCATGGTGATTAAGGACGACCCTACGCTAATGTTTACCAACGCAGGTATGAACCAGTTCAAAGACATCATTTTGGGCAATCATCCCGTCAAATATAAGAAAGTGGCTGACTCACAGAAGTGTCTGCGCGTAAGCGGAAAGCACAACGACCTGGAAGAAGTAGGTCATGACACATACCACCATACCATGTTCGAGATGCTGGGCAACTGGTCGTTTGGCGACTACTTCAAGAAGGAAGCCATCTCCTGGGCTTGGGAATACTTGGTGGATGTGCTGAAGATCAATCCTGAGAACCTCTACGCCACCGTCTTCGAAGGAAGCCCTGAAGAAGGCTTGAGCCGCGACGACGAAGCTGCTTCCTACTGGGAACAGTTCCTGCCGAAGGATCACATCATCAACGGCAACAAGCACGACAACTTCTGGGAAATGGGTGATACAGGTCCCTGCGGCCCGTGCTCGGAAATCCACATCGACCTCCGTTCCGAAGAAGAAAAGAGACAAATGCCTGGCCGCGACATGGTGAACCAAGGCCATCCACAGGTCATCGAGATATGGAATCTCGTGTTCATGCAGTTCAACCGCAAGGCCGACGGCAGCCTCGAAGGCCTGCCTGCAAAGGTAATTGATACCGGCATGGGCTTCGAGCGTCTTTGTATGGCTATACAAGGCAAGACTTCCAACTACGATACCGACGTCTTCCAGCCGCTTATCCAGGCCATCGCAATCATGACCGGTGCCAAGTATGGCGAAGACCAGCAGAAGGACGTAGCTATGCGCGTCATTGCCGACCATATCCGCACCATCGCCTTCTCCATCACCGACGGACAGCTGCCCAGCAACGCTAAGGCAGGCTACGTCATCCGCCGCATCCTGCGCCGTGCCGTCCGTTACGGCTACACTTTCTTAGGACAGAAACAGTCGTTCATGTACAAGCTGCTGCCCGTGCTGATAGACAACATGGGCGTCGCCTATCCCGAACTGAATGCCCAGAAAGGCCTCATCGTCAAGGTCATCAAGGAAGAGGAGGAAGCCTTCCTGCGTACATTGGAGACAGGTATTCGCCTGCTCGAAAAGACTATGACCGAAGCCAAAGCTGCCGGCAAGACCGAAATCAGCGGCAAGGATGCCTTTACGCTGTACGACACCTTCGGCTTTCCGCTCGACCTGACCGAACTGATTCTCCGAGAGAACGGCATGACGGCTGACACGAAGGAATTTGACACCGAGATGCAGCAGCAGAAACAACGTGCCCGCAACGCCGCCGCCGTAGAGACCGGCGACTGGATTACACTGAAGGAAGGCATCACCGAATTTGTAGGTTACGACTATACAGAATATGAAACCAGCATCCTGCGCTACCGTCAGGTAAAACAGAAAAACCAGACACTTTACCAGATTGTACTGGATAAGACGCCGTTTTACGCTGAAAGCGGTGGTCAGGTAGGCGATACGGGTGTATTGGTGAGCGAATTCGAGACCATCGACATCATCGACACCAAGAAGGAAAACAATCTGCCCATCCATTTGGCCAAGAAGCTGCCCGAACACCTCGATGCACCGATGATGGCCTGCGTAGATACCGACAAACGCGCTGCCTGTGCCGCCAACCACTCGTGTACGCACCTGCTGGACGAGGCACTGCGTACTGTGCTGGGCGATCACGTAGAGCAGAAAGGTTCGCTGGTGACGCCGGACTCCCTGCGTTTCGACTTCTCGCATTTCCAGAAAGTGACCGACGAGCAACTGCGTCAGGTTGAGCACTTAGTCAACGCCAAGATCCGCGCCAATATTCCTTTGAACGAATACCGCAACATTCCTATCGAGAAAGCCAAGGAACTGGGTGCCATCGCCCTCTTCGGTGAGAAGTACGGCGACCACGTCCGCGTCATCCAGTTCGGCTCTTCCATCGAGTTCTGTGGTGGTACGCACGTAGCCGCTACCGGAAACATCGGCATGGTAAAAATCATTTCCGAAAGCTCCGTAGCAGCCGGTGTACGCCGTATCGAGGCTTATACAGGCGCCCGTGTAGAAGGACTGGTTGACACCCTGCAAGATACCATCCGCAACCTGAGAGCCCTCTTCAATAACGCCCCCGACCTGGGCGAAACCGTCCGCAAATACATCGAGGAGAATGCAGGGCTGAAGAAGCAGGTAGAGGAGTTCATGAAGGAAAAAGAAGCCTTGCTGAAAAACAAACTGCTGCAGAGCATCAAGGAGGTAAACGGTGTGAAACTCATCAAGTTCTGCGCTCCCCTGCCCGCCGAAACGGTGAAGAACATCGCCTTCCAGCTACGCAGCCAAATTACGGAGAACCTCTTCTTCGTGGCTGGCACCGAGTTCGAAGGCAAGCCGATGCTCACCGTCATGCTGAGCGACAACTTGGTAGCCAACGGCCTGAAAGCCGGCACCTTGGTGAAGGAAGCAGCCAAACTGATTTTGGGCGGTGGCGGCGGTCAGCCTCACTTCGCAACGGCCGGTGGCAAAAATCCCGATGGCCTGAGCGCAGCGGTCGACAAGATTGTAGAACTGGCAGGACTCTGATGCACCAACCGCATCGGCAGGTTGCCGGCCTGAACTAAGAAAAGGATGTGTTCCACATATACGGAACACATCCTTTTTTCTTTCACTACCTATCTCCGTCGGTTTCTTTGTTGTTTTAATTACCGATGCCATGCACCGGCTTCCCCTACACGAACCAACCAGTTCAAAGGCAATATACCGCCAGTTCAAAGGCGTTGAACTAACAGTTCAAACGGAGTGAACTGGCAGTTTAAACAGGTTAAACCGACAGTTTAAAGATGGTAAACTGACAGTTTATTTTTATTAAGCAGGAATAAACTGATAACTTTTTATAAATCAGACGTATGCAATTTAGGTGAGTTTACTGTTCCAAATCACCAATCCACCCGTCGGCATTCAGTACCTGAACCGTAACGCGCGGACGGCTGGCGAACATGTCAAGAAGAGCGGTCGCAAAGGAGTACGCTCACTCTACAAATGCCATGATTGCGGCAAGGGCTTTATCGGAAAGAAATATCTTGATAATGAATAATTGAAAGATGCATCTCCATTCCTATCATTTTGCGCCCTAAAACACAAAAAGGAAGAAAAAAGAAAGAAATAATTTGAAGGTTTAAATAAAAGTCATATCTTTGCATCCGCAATTGAGAAACGATGGCGGGATAGCTCAGCTGGTTAGAGCGCATGATTCATAATCATGAGGTCCCCGGTTCAATCCCGGGTCCCGCTACCACAAAAAGTTCAGACTGTTGAGTGACTTCCACACTTGACAGTCTTTTTTATTTCCTATTGGCAAAAAGGAGCAATGTAAAAGTCAAAAAACGACACGAAAAATCCCTGCATGGTTTGAAGAACCGGATACCCCCAATCCGAGAACCGATCTCTTACCAACTACAAACTTGTAGCTGCCCAACTGCGAACTTGTACCCGAGCGACTGTAAAACTTACAGTCGGGCAACTGTAAGTTTGTAGCCGGTAAGATTATTTTTTGCTATCAGCTTCCATTTCTATCTCATAATGATAATGCATCTTTATATGATTTGTAAGTAGTTTATTCAATTCATCAATAAGAGAGATATCGCGACTCTCATTCTTGTCTGAAATAGTTGCCAATACATTCTGATAATCTTCTATGAACTTTTTCGTATCAGAAATCAAACTGATAAACTTTTCAAGAGAAATTTTTTCATTTGTCGATGGAGATGGCGAATGTTTTTCCACACTGTCAAGGAAGTTTGTATAAGCTACAGAGTAGTTGCTTTGTGCAAAAGACTTTGCGCTTATAATGGATTCCAAAATCATATCTTTAGAATTTTGATGGTACCAGTTATGCTTAGTTGTAGAAATACTTTTCCGTATCCCATTTAGGTCTTCCAAATCCCAATAGCCGGTTTGCCCATACCAATTTCCCAAAAACTTAAGACTTATAAGTTTCCAACCAAAGAATTCTATATATTCTTTAGACGTCAACTGCTGTATGTTAATCCCATAGCTTATGTTACCATTATAATCATTAATTATTTTATCGGATAGCAGGAATTGGTATTTTGGTAATTCTTTTAGTAATTCTTCTGGTGCTATTAGGTCTACCGAAATATTATTTTCTATTATTTGTACTCCAAAAAAATGCGGTTTAAATTCCATATGCTTATATTATATGATTAATATACATTTTAATATTGACTGCTATTGTCTTACACAATCTCTTGTACTTTCAACGGTTTGCAGGTCATCATCCATAAATTCCATAATAAGTTTGGTATCCGATATAGATTTAACTCTCAAATAAAAAGGTTCATCATCGTAAGTGCCATCATCTTCATAATATTGATAGCACGTCAATATATTGTTTTTAGAGTTAAAAGTGTATTTGTGTTTCTCTTCATAATATACTGCTGATGGGTAATCTGAAAAATAGCAATAGTCTTTTTCAACTATAAAATAGGGATAACCATCAGTATAAGGATCATACCATATCCCTTGCAATAGTTCTATTGTTGATTTACCACCGTTACTTTCTTCTTCACCGTCATCGCTACTGCAAGAAGCCAAGTTCACACACATTACTACGGCCAATAAAGCCATTCCTAAAGATCTAAAAGTTTTCATCTTTCTTTTCTATTTATGCTTTTCAGTACCCTTAAAAAGCTGTTTTATTAAATAGAAAAAGGTGTGGGCACTTATTTGTTTATCCTATGTTCAGGCTCTCGCATTGCCTTTGGTACGGATAAAACAATAGCGACCCACACCAATTTTGACAATATCCAAGGCCTTATAGAAAATAAGGTAGGTTATATCAAATGATGGGGTGCTATTGCTATCATCTTCGTACCTTTGTCAAATTTGCGAGATTTGAACATAGAAGATAATCTCAATAACACCTTTCGTTAATAATATGTCCTTCCAGCGTCCTAACTCAATAGCCGGCTGAAATTGCTGCAAAGTTAGCGAATGGTTTTGAATAGTCAAATTAAAAATGCTGATAAATGCAAAAAGAGGACAGAGAAAAATCTGTCAGAGTTCCAATGGGCCAACGTAAAAAGAAGCAACAATCATACATTTAATTAAGCAACGGCGTATGTACGGTGAAATTGATACCGCACACACGCCGTCCTGCCTTGCATACACATTCGGTAAAAGGGAGTTTCTCCCTGTGTCTTAATTCCTCAAATTCATATACCTATGTGTCCGTAATTAGCCGGCTTCAGCGACCGTCACTTATTTGCAGCAGCGGGGTTTCAGTTGCTTGAAGAAGTCGTTGCCCTTGTCGTCCACGAGGATAAAGGCAGGGAAGTCTTCCACTTCAATCTTCCAAATGGCTTCCATACCCAGTTCGGGATATTCCACGCACTCGATGCTCTTGATATTGTTTTGTGCCAGGATGGCTGCAGGGCCACCGATGGATCCGAGGTAGAAGCCGCCGTGCTCCTTGCAGGCATCGGTTACGGCCTGGCTTCGGTTACCTTTGGCCAGCATAATCATGCTGCCGCCATGACTCTGGAACAAATCGACATAAGGATCCATACGGCCGGCCGTTGTGGGCCCCATGGAACCACAGGCCATACCTTTTGGAGTCTTGGCCGGTCCGGCATAGTAGATGGGATGATCCTTGATGTACTGGGGCAGGTCTTCACCGCGATCCAGACGTTCTTTTAGCTTGGCGTGTGCAATGTCGCGGCCCACGATGATAGTACCGTTCAAACTCAGGCGCGTAGCTACGGGATATTTGGTCAGTTCTTTCAGAATATCGGCCATCGGCTGGTTCAGGTCGATGCGTACAGCGTCACCTTCGCCTGCCTGACGCAAAGCTTCGGGAATCAGTTCACCCGGATGGCTGTCCAGCTTCTCAATCCAGATGCCGTCCTTATTGATCTTGCATCGGATGTTGCGGTCGGCCGAGCACGATACGCCCAGCCCTACGGGGCACGATGCCCCATGACGCGGCAGACGGATGATGCGCACGTCGTGTGCGTAGTACTTGCCGCCGAACTGTGCGCCCAGGCCGATGTTGTGAGCCTCTTCGAGAACCTTCTTCTCCAGCTCGATGTCGCGAAAAGCGCGGCCGTATTCGTTGCCCGTCGTAGGCAGGTTGTCATAGAAGCGGGTGGAAGCGAGCTTCACGGTCAGCAGATTCTTCTCGGCCGACGTACCGCCGATAACGAAGGCAATGTGGTAGGGAGGACAAGCCGCCGTACCCAGCGTCTTCATCTTTTCTACGAGGAATGGAACCAACGTTTCGGGGTTCAAGATGGCTTTCGTCTCCTGATAGAGGTAAGTCTTGTTGGCCGAACCGCCGCCTTTAGTCACACAGAGGAACTCGTACTCCATGCCTTCGGTAGCTTCTATATCAATCTGTGCGGGCAGGTTGCACTTGGTATTCACCTCCTCGTACATGGTGAGCGGAGCGTTCTGCGAGTAGCGCAGGTTTTCCTCGGTATAAGTCTTGTACACACCCAGCGACAGAGCTTCCTCGTCGCAGTAGCCCGTCCATACCTGTTGGCCTTTCTCGCCGTGAATGATGGCCGTACCGGTGTCCTGGCAGAAGGGGAGCAGACCTTTGGCGGCCACCTCGGCATTGCGCAGGAAAGTCAGTGCCACGTACTTGTCGTTGTCGCTGGCTTTGGGATCGCTCAGGATCTTGGCCACCTGCTCGTTGTGCGAGCGGCGCAACATGAACGACACATCGCGGAAGGCAGCGTTGGCCATGGCGGTCAATCCTTCCTTCTCAATCTTCAGGATGGGTTTCCCTTCAAATTCGCTTACAGACACATAGTCCTTGGTAAGCAGATAATACTCAGTCGTATCCTTTCCCTTTTCGAACATGGGCTGATACTTGAACGGAGGTGTTGTTGCCATAATTACAATTTGTTTAATAAGTTGTTCAATCTTGATTGCCACAAAGGTAAGAAGTATTATCGAAATATTTCTTTAATTGAAAGCCTTTTCTTCGACGGGAATAGAGGTTTTTTAGAAATAATTTCAGCTGCCTACCCTTTTCATCCGCTCTATCAGTTCGTCGCCCAGCGCATTCTTCATCTCGATATGTTTCAGCACAGCGGTAACAAACGGATTGCTTTCGAAGTCGCCGCGCACCTGCTCGAAGTCCATTTCCTTCTCCAGCCGCGAACCGTCGGCTCCGAAGCCCGTCATGGAAGCCAGGGAAAATTCTTTCTTGGCATCTTCATAGACCATACGATCGAGACCGATGGCCGCCTCTTTCCACTTCTCTACAATACGGATAATGTCGGCAGCAGTCATCTCTTCGGGCAGTACGCCGTAGAATTCCTTTAGTTTCTCGTAAGCCCAAGTCCATTCGTAAGTATAATAATTGCGGTGCATTCGTTCGAACTCCGCATTGATTTCCCTCAGTTTATTCACCGTTTTGCTCTCAATATTCGCAATCAACGCGTCCACCTCACTCTTCGGTGCTATCAAGCCCGATATGTCTACCCACTCGCCGCTGCCGATGGATGTATCGGGACAAAGGCGGGCACGGATTTCGTCGTCATTGCGGAAGTCGATGCCTTCGAGGCGCTTAATGACGGAATTGCCCAAGAACTTATGGATAGCGATTTCGTAGAACCTGATGCCGTTCACCAACGACGAGTTACGTATCTTGGCACTATGGTAAGAGTAAATGTCAGACAACTCGCCACTGGCGTGGCGCAGGTTGAGAAGCGTCTCACGTCCCTTGAACATCTTCTGTACGGTGTAGGGACTCAACAAGTTGTAGTTGATGAAGTCCAGCTTGTTAGGATCCTTGCGTCCGTCACGCTTGGGCCACTTCTGCGCGTCGCGGATGGTTCCTACACTTCGCAGGTTGACACCCGGAACCAGATAAGTCGTGTTGTTCTGCTCTATCAGATAGGAGAAAGGTAGATTCGACGTATCGGAATGATTGACATGACGCCCCATGACCAACGAGAAAGCCCCTACACGGGCCGGCCAAAGGATATAGGAGTCGGACGTGGTTTTGGCACCGCGTTCCAATGTGCCCTGATGGATGGGACCGAGCTTATACATGTGGTTACTCTGGTTGGAACCCGAACCGGCGTTCATAAACGAGAACATTCCCGCAATGAGCAGCGTCGACTTGTGGTGAGTCACGGTGAAAGGACCGGCAAAAATAGCACAGGCTTCTCCGTTTTCTCCCTGACAATTACTGAAAAACAGGGAATCCGAAGCCGAGTAATTGTGCCCCAACTTGCAGGCCTGCCCCACGAAGCAACGGGTCAACATGGTGCCGTCGTCCACATGCGAACCGCTGGAAAGGATAAAATCATCGCAGATGACCCCGTCGCCCACCTGCACAGGTGCCGTCTCGTTGCTGTTGATGCTGCCGTTGGACAATCTGCAGGCACCCGAAATATGGGCATAGTCTCCGATACGGACGTTCTTCACCGACCCTGTATTCAGAATGGTCACATGGTTGCCAATGGTTCCCACCGCTGAAGCATGTTTGCTGGAATAGTAATCGGCAATCTCTTTCAAGCGGGCAATCAGTTCGGGGCGATGTCGGTAGAGTGCCATAATGTAGGCCAGATGGGCGGAAAGCTTATCGTTGATCAGCACTTCACGTCCACCTGTTTCATTCAGCACAGACACCTCCACCCCATTACCGAACTTCGACACCTCGTCCACTAAGATAATATCCACATTCTCGATGAACGTGTCGTGCCCGATTTCGTAGTTGGCAATATAGTTCTGGATGTTCTCGATGCAGCAGTTGTCGCCCACCGTCACGTTGTGCAACGTCACGTATCGCAGGCCGGAATGCTTGCGGATACCTCCCGGCAGCGTAAACTCCGCCTGAAAAGTTCCTAACTTTACTTCTCCTGAAAAACGCGTATGATATACGAACTCCGTTGAGAAGTCTTCTGATACACGTATCTTCTCCCAATCGTCTGCCAAACAAGACTGTTCCTTTAGCCGAAGTATTTCGTCCTCGGTCAGTTTTCTGTATTGTTCCATCTTATTTCAGTTTTATAATCATCTATAAACAATAAAACGCAAACGGACAGGCCGATAAGCAGCCGCATCCATCCACGTTTCATAGAGATTTCTATATAGAAATCCTCCGAAGAGGTTTCCTACCATACTATTTACAATTCCCCGTTCTCGTCGTATGCCTGATAGAGGAAGTCATTATACGGATACTTCTGTACATGCAGTTCTTTCACACGCTGATAAACCATCGTTTTCATTTCCTCGATGTGAGTCTTCTCACGTGCCGAAATAAACATGCAGTTGTCCTCCAGCTTCGCCATCCAAGTCTTCATCAGTTCCTCCAGCGACAGGTTTTCCTTGGTACGCGGAGTCAGGTCGTCCTCATCCTTCTTCGCATACGTATAGGCATCTATCTTGTTGAATACCAAAACCATCGGCTTGCCTGCGGCTCCGATGTCGGCCAAGGTCTTGTTCACCACCTCAATCTGTTCCTCAAAGTCGGGATGCGATATATCTACGATGTGCAACAGCAGGTCTGCCTCCCGCACCTCGTCCAGTGTAGACTTAAAGGAGTCCACCAAGTCGGTGGGTAACTTGCGGATGAACCCTACCGTATCGCTGAGCAGGAACGGCAGGTTGTCGATAATCACCTTGCGCACCGTTGTATCGAGCGTGGCAAACAGCTTGTTCTCGGCAAACACTTCACTCTTGGCCAGCAGGTTCATCAGCGTGGACTTACCCACATTGGTATATCCTACCAAAGCCACACGGATCAAACGCCCTCGGTTCTTGCGCTGCGTAGTCTTCTGCCTGTCAATCTCAGCCAAACGTTCCTTCAGCAAGGACATGCGGTTCAGGATGATACGACGGTCCATCTCGAGCTGGGTTTCACCAGGGCCGCGAAGTCCCACCGACCCCTTACCGCCGCCGGCACCGGAACCACCTCCCTGACGTTCCAAGTGTGTCCAAAGTCGTTGCAGGCGCGGCAGCATGTATTTGTATTGTGCCAGCTCCACCTGCGTCTTGGCATTGGCTGTCTGTGCACGCATGGCAAAGATGTCGAGGATAAGCGATGTACGGTCCAGTATCTTCACTTTCAGCTCCGCCTCGATGTTACGAATCTGTTTGGCCGAGAGTTCGTCATCGAAGATAACCATACCGATTTCTCTTTCCCCCTCCTTTTCGTCCTTGATATATTGTTTTATTTCGTCCAGCTTACCCTTCCCGACATACGTCACCGAGTTAGCCTGATCCAGTTTTTGTGTAAACCGTTTCACCACTTCCGCCCCGGCTGTCTCAGCCAAGAAAGCCAGTTCGTCCAGATACTCATTCGTCTTCCGCTCGTCCTGCGTTTTCGTAATGAGTCCCACCAGCACCGCAGTTTCCACCTGCACTTCGGAAATTACAAATTCTTTCATTGCCATTGTCGATACTTTCTACATCCTATTTTCCATATCGGTGGCAAATATAAAGATTTATTGGGAATAAATATCGAACGATCATAAAAAAAAAAGGGAGGACAACAAACATCCTCCCTTTTTATCAGCTATCTTGTCTATGAAAGCTCCCAAATCACTTTGGAAATAATCCGGGAGGGGTTCAAAATAGTCCTGTCACATCAAGTATCAGATTTTCAATAAATTAGTGCGACACCTTAGTACCTTTGGTAAACATTTCCGTGAAAAAATAAAAAATACCTTTCCTTTAAAGGCAGCCTATTTTTTATTTTATTTCAAAAAAGTTTGCACAGCCCTGTCACTGTCGCAGCAACCAGCTGTATATCAGCAAATTGGTGCGACAGGACTGTTTTATTCGTGCCAAAACCCCGTTTTTCTTCCGTCTTTTTTCACGGGCAAATCCTTCCGTCCTGACGCCGTGCTTGCTGACCCTCTGACGAAGTGCTTTGTCACCTTCTCAGAAAGCACTGCATGACACCCTCACGCAGCACTGCATCGGGACTTCAGGAAGTGCTGCGTGGCAGCGGAAGGAAATAGAAATTTCATTGTCGATTCATTGTTTATACCGATAACTTACTGCGGAGCAATAATTCCTGTTTTCAGAATATCCACCAAAATAGGCTTCATTCCGCTTACAAAACATTCTACGGCTATCACCATCAGGATAAGACCCATGAGACGCATCATAACATTGTTGCCCGTCTCTCCCAACACATTAACCAGGCGTGTGGAAGCACGAAGAATAAAGTAAGTCAGCAAATAGATAAAAGCAATGGAACCAATCAGGACGCTTTTCAGTTCAAAAGTGTGGGCATCCTGCATCAGGACAATGGCATTGGCAATGGCTCCCGGACCACAGAGCATCGGAATGCCCAAAGGCGTGATGGAAATATCGTTCGCATACGTTTTGATTTCTTCATCATTCAGCTTCATCGGCGTATAACGCGCTTGCAGCATGTCAAAACCAATCTTAAAAATAATGACTCCTCCCGCTATGCGGAAACCGTCGGTAGAAATGCCAAAGAACCAGAAAAGGAACTGTCCGGCAAAAGCAAAGACCATGATAATGATAAAAGCAGTCAACGTGGCACGGGTAACCACACTGCGTCTTTCCTTGTAGGTCATTCCCTGCGTCATGGTCAGAAACACAGGCATGGTGCCCAACGGATTGGTCAACGTAAAGAAAGAAGTAAGGCACAAAAGTGCAAAAGGTAAAATTGTATCCATAATATCAGTTATTAACAATCATCCGAACAATATCGGCCAACGACGAACGATCATAAGATTGTAAGCAATTCTTTCAAATCCTTGATGTGATAAGTCGGCTTAAAAGGCAATTCATTCCGCCCTTCTACATCAAAAAACACCTGATGCATACCCACGCCATAGGCTCCGGCAACATCATTTTCCCAATTATCACCCACCATCAACGAATCTTCCAAGTACGACTGGGTGGCCGAAAGAGCAAAATGAAATATCGGAGCATGAGGCTTCAAGACACCTATATCATCAGAGAGGACTACTTTTCGGAAATAGCCGTCGATACCTGCCGAACGCATCTTATGGCATTGCAACTCCTGAAAACCGTTCGACAAGATATAAAGATTGTAGCGCCCTGACAAATAGTCGAGCACCTCGCGGGCATGAGGCATCAGCTTTGCTTTTGTAGGAATCACCGAAAAGAAATCATCTGAAAAACGTTTTGCCAATTCCGCATCCCCGCATCCTACTTGCTCCAGCGGATAAAGAAAACGCCGGCGGTTCAGTTCCTCTTTCGTGATCTTTCCCTGTCCATACTCTTCCCACAGTTCTAAATTCCGCTTCTGATAAAGTTTGTAGAAATGGATAAAGGAGGGGAAAAAACGGTCATACGCATACTTGTGATACATTTCCTGAAACGTATCATAGGCATTTGCCGAAAAGGCCCATAACGTATCATCCAAATCGAAAAAGATGTTCTTATATTTCCGGGACATGGGACAAAGATTAAGGTTCAAAAGAACTGCCAAAAAAACGCAGGCTTATGCTGAAGGTCATCGGGAACATTTCTCGTACCTCTCTGCAAAAGCCTGCGTTTACATCACCATCGACTTACGATCTACCGCTTATTTCACCTGAATCACAAGGTATTTGGAAATGCTCCAGAACTCTTGCGGATTGATAATCTTCAGCGTAAGCTGGTTCTTATCATCTTTCTCGAACGCATAGGAACCGGTGGGATGGTTGGTCAAAATATCAGCCGAACGGGAGTACAGCTTGATTTCCTTTGCTGTACGGATATCGACTTCCGTAAAATAGTCTTTGTTTACTTCAGCATCCTGCAACACTTCGCCTTTTTTGAGAATGTTCTGGTCTTTCAATTCCTTCTTGGTTCCGAAGACAAACCAGGCCGTATGCAACGCCTTGTCCTGTTGGGAGACGGTCTTGGCTTTGGCTTCGTTTTCTGCTGTAAGCTGTTCTTTCTGCGTCGTCAGGTTAGTAACCGCAGCATCCAGTTCCTGAATGCGAATATTTTTCGATGCCAGCTCTGCCTGCAATTCCTCAATCCGCTGGGCTTTGTCTGCCAATTCCTGCGTTAATTGTTCAACTGCACGTTTCAGCTGTGCCGAGTTTGCCTTGCTGTTCTTCAACATCTGTTGCAGTTTCTCAATCTGCTGCTTGTTTTCTTCCATCTGTTTGCGGATGAATTCTATGTCGGAAGCCATCTGCTGACGGGCATTCAACGAGCCTTCTGCAACCGAACCACGCTGCAAGTCCACCCGATTTTCCGCAGCATTAATCTGCCGGAAACCTTCAGAAATATCATTGAACGTGCCCATCATCTCGTCTAACTCTGCATCACGCTGGCCCAATGCCACTTTCAAAGAATCATTCTCGGCCCTTAACTTGTCTTTGCTCTCACCTGTAAAATTGTCGCATGAAGCCGCAACGGCCGCACATACAACCCAAAAAGCTAATTTTTTCATACGATTTGTCTTTACGTTTAAAGTTGATTTTCTTTGTCTATTCCTGCTATCACGATTACGATTTCGCCGCGAGGTTCATTCGCCGCATAATGGGCGGCCAAATCACTCAAGGTTCCACGTACCGTTTCTTCATGCACCTTTGATATTTCTCTTGAGACAGAAGCCTGCCGTTCTGCCCCAAAACATTCGGCGAACTGGGTCAAAGTCTTCACCAAACGATAAGGCGATTCATAAAACACGACCGTTCGCGACTCGTTAACCAACGCTTTCAGACGCGTCAAACGTCCTTTTTTCTGGGGCAAAAAGCCCTCAAAACAAAAGCGGTCGCACGGTAACCCCGATGCAACCAAGGCCGGTACAAAAGCGGTAGCCCCCGGAAGACACTCCACTTCCACTCCATTCCTTGCACATTCACGTGCCATCAGAAAGCCCGGATCGGAGATGCCCGGCGTACCGGCATCTGATATCAATGCCACCGTTTCGCCTCCCTTTATACGATTAACCACACTTTCAACCGTCCTATGTTCGTTGAACTTATGATGAGATAGCATTGCATTCTTTATCCCAAAATGCTTCAGCAGAATACCGGATGTACGCGTATCTTCTGCCAAAATGAGATCGGCCTCTTTCAAGATACGGATAGCTCTGAAAGTCATATCTTCCAGATTACCTACCGGTGTGGGGACAATGTACAGCTTTCCCATAGTCCGTTCAATTGAAATACTTACGCAAAAGTTCGACAAAAGCCACTACAGCCTCGTTCTCCTCGTCCACATGTATTTCCTTTTGAAACATAGCCCAGGCTTCCTCAAAGGATGCGGCGGCATTCAACTCTGCAAATACCCGATTCATCCGTGCGGCATCTCCGCCAAACAATTCACGGGTAAATCGAAACGAATCGTTCAGGCTGACAGCATGACGCAAATCACTCGCAGACTTTATCCGCTCGCCCAATATGCCAGACGGAGAGAGTTGCTCTTCAGACAGGTGCATCGAAGCCGATGGAGATTCCGCGATTTTCACTTCCTGCCCGACGGATATAGGTTCTCTTTCTTCTACCTCCTGCCTTACGATAGCTTCGGAAGCCTCCTGAGCCCCTGTTCCGGGCTGCAACAATTTGTTCAATTCCGCAAATTTATTCTGCAGCTCACCCAAACGCTGTTCCATGCGTCCGATACTCCCTTTCAGGACATCCATTTCCGCCTTTATATCATCTAACAGTTTCTGCATATCCTTCGTCGTAACTTATTAATGGGACAAATGTAGAAATAAATAATGAAAAAACACGAGGAAGCGAACAAAATGATTACTTTTGTACGGATTATAACGACAAAGATATGAACGTTTTTTCAGAAGATCATATACAGGAAACCAGCAAACGAGGACGGATTGAAGTTATCTGTGGCTCTATGTTCTCAGGTAAGACAGAAGAACTTATCCGGCGGCTGAGACGGGCTAAGTTTGCCAAACAGCGGGTAGAGATATTCAAACCTGCCATTGACACACGCTATTCGGAAGCTGAAGTAGTGTCGCATGACAGCAATTCCATCGCCTCAACTCCTATTGATTCGTCAGCTACTATCCTGCTTCTTGCATCTGAAATGGATGTAGTCGGTATAGATGAGGCCCAATTCTTTGACAACGGCCTGATAGATGTCTGCACCCAACTGGCCAATAATGGAATCCGAGTCATTATCGCAGGTCTCGACATGGATTTCCGAGGCATTCCGTTCGGCCCCATGCCCGGTCTCTGCGCCATAGCCGATGAAGTGACCAAAGTACATGCCATTTGTGTCAAATGCGGCCAACTGGCCTCCTTCTCACATCGCACCGTAAAAAATGACAAGCAAGTGCTCCTCGGAGAAACGTCTCAATATGAACCTCTATGCCGCACGTGCTATTTGAAAGCCATCCACGAAGACAGCAAAAAATGAAAAAAGGATTCGCGCATTATGGAACGTAAGAAAATCACTTTCGACAGCTTTATACGCGGTATCATCATTTGCGGTATTGTCATTGCCGTTCTGATGCTTTTGAAAAGACTTAGCAGCGTATTGCTTCCCTTTTTCATTGCATGGCTGGCCGCTTATTTGATTTATCCGTTAGTAACTTTCTTTCAGTATCGGCTGAAGTTAAAGAACAGAATTCTTTCTATATTTTGCGCCCTTCTCTTATTGGCAGCTATAGGGACAACGGCTTTCTATCTATTGGTTCCCCCGATGGTACAAGAATTCAGTCGAGTCAAAGATCTGCTGATAGCTTATTTCACAGACAATACCTATGGTAGCAACGTGCCACGAAGCATATCAGATTTTCTACGGGAAAACATAGATCCGGCATTACTTAAACAGCTTTTTCAAGAGAAAAATCTATTGAATATGTTGAAAGAAGCCGTACCTCCTCTATGGTCATTGGTCACAGGCTCCATTAATCTAATATACGGGGTATTCACGGTTTTCATTATCTTACTGTACATCGTATTCATATTGTTAGATTATGAAAGCATTTCCGAAGGTTGGGCACGTTTACTTCCGGCAAAATACCGCCCCCTTTTGACAGGCATTATGAACGATGTCAAAGAAGGTATGAACAAGTACTTTCGCGGTCAGGCATTTGTGGCATTATGTGTAGGCATTTTATTCAGTATTGGCTTCCTCATCATTGATTTTCCTTTAGCCATCGGTTTGGGACTCTTTATAGGGGTTCTTAACCTGGTTCCTTATCTGCAACTTATCGGTTTTATCCCAACGATTATATTGGCAATCTTGAAAGCTGCCGACACAGGAGGGAACTTTTGGATCATATTGGCTGCGGCACTTGCCGTATTTGCCGTTGTACAAGCCATTCAAGACGGCTTCATTGTACCGCGCGTAATGGGCAAGATAACGGGCCTGAACCCGGCTATCATCCTACTTTCGCTTTCCATATGGGGTTCGCTGATGGGAGTGTTAGGCATGATTATCGCTTTACCCTTAACCACACTTATGCTTTCTTATTACCAGAAGTTTATTATCAACCGGGAGAAAATTGAACATTCAGAAAATACTGAATATCAGTCCAATGAACAAAATCCAATAAAATAAATACAAATAAACGCTTGTCATTTGAAAAAGAATACCTACCTTTACACCCGCTTAACAGCATCAAGGTTTGATTCGCTAGCTCAGCAGGTAGAGCACAACACTTTTAATGTTGGGGTCTTGGGTTCGAGCCCCAAGCGGATCACGCGAACAAAAAGCAAAATAACAAAAAGAAGCCGACCTACAAGAGTTCTTTAGGTCGGCTTCTTCTGTTGGGCTACCTGGATTCGAACCAGGAATGACAGGACCAGAATCTGTAGTGTTACCATTACACCATAGCCCAATATATCTCAGTCCCCATTTTGCGGTTGCAAAGGTACGTTTTTTTTGTGAAGCGCAAATATTTTGAGAGATTTTTTTGCAGAAAAGATTGATAAATGGCCTTTCTTTCTACAAAACAATTGTATCACTAAAAAAAACTAAAATCTAAATACTTTTCACATTTTACGTGTTACATACAAGAAAACGGCGTATATTTGCCGATTGTTTTAGTATAATAATGTATAAATGGACGAAACAAAAAAACTGATTAAACAAATCACTGAAGGAATCCAAAATAAAAAAGGGGAAAAAATCGTCATTGCAGACCTGACGCAAATAGATGACACCATCTGCAACTACTTTATCATCTGCCAAGGGAACTCACCCAGCCAAGTTACCGCCATCGTAGAGTCTGTTAAAGACTTCGCACGCAAGGGAGCCAACGCCAAGTCCTATGCGATAGACGGCCTGAAAAATGCTCAATGGGTGGCCATGGACTATGCGGATGTATTGGTGCATGTATTCTTACCCGAAGTGCGCAATTATTACAATCTGGAAAACCTTTGGGCAGATGCCAAACTTACTGAAATACCCGACTTAGACTAACAAACGAATATGTACAACAATAACATCAATAAAAAGAACACCGGCAACGGCAACAATAAGATGAACTTGCCTAAGTTCAACCTGAACTGGCTGTACATGATTCTCTTGATGATGCTGGCCGGACTGTGGCTGACCAACAAGAACGGTGCCAGCAGCAAGAATGTCTCCTACGACGAATTCCAGAGCTACGTGCAAAAGGGCTACATCAGCCGCGTGACGGGCTTTGATGACAATTCGGTAGAAGCCTACATCAAGCCACAACACGTAGGCAACGTGTTCGGTATCGACTCCACCCGTGTAGGACGCAATCCGATGATTTTCACCGAAGCGCCCTCGCGCGAAAGCCTGGGTGACTTCCTTCAGAAAGAAAAGGACGAAAACCACTTTGACGGAGCTATCACTTACGAAAAGAAAGGCAACTACATGAGCCTCATCCTGTGGAATGTGGTGCCTATCCTGCTGATTGTTGCCTTCTGGATCTACTTGTCGCGCCGCTGGAGCGGTGGCGGAGGCATGGGCGGCGGTGGAGGCATCTTCAGTGTCGGCAAGTCGAAAGCACAACTGTTCGAAAAGGGATCGAACATCAAGGTGACATTCAAGGACGTAGCCGGTTTGGCCGAAGCCAAGCAGGAAGTGGAAGAAATCGTAGAGTTCCTCAAAGAACCGCAGAAATATACCGACTTAGGAGGGAAAATACCCAAGGGCGCCTTGCTGGTAGGACCTCCGGGTACGGGTAAAACATTGCTGGCCAAGGCTGTAGCAGGCGAAGCAAACGTGCCTTTCTTTTCGCTGGCAGGTTCAGACTTCGTGGAGATGTTCGTCGGCGTAGGTGCTTCACGTGTGCGCGACCTTTTCCGTCAGGCCAAGGAAAAAGCTCCCTGCATCGTGTTTATCGACGAAATCGACGCCGTGGGACGTGCCCGTTCAAAAGCGGCTGCCATGGGTGGCAACGACGAGCGTGAGAATACGTTGAACCAATTGCTGACCGAAATGGACGGATTCGGCTCAAATAGTGGTATCATCATTCTGGCCGCCACCAACCGCGTAGACGTGTTGGACAAGGCTCTGCTGCGTGCAGGTCGCTTTGATCGTCAAATACACGTCGACCTACCCGACCTGAACGAGCGTAAAGAAGTGTTCGGCGTACACCTGCGTCCCATCAAGATAGACGAGACGGTAGACATTGACCTGCTGGCCCGTCAGACGCCTGGCTTTTCGGGTGCGGACATCGCCAACGTGTGCAACGAAGCCGCCCTGATAGCTGCCCGTCACGGCAAAAAGTTCGTAGGCAAGCAGGATTTCCTCGATGCCGTAGACCGCATCGTAGGAGGTTTGGAAAAGAAAACCAAGATTACAACCGAAGAGGAGCGCCGCTCCATTGCCATCCATGAGGCAGGACACGCCAGCATCTCCTGGTTATTGCAATATGCCAACCCGCTTATCAAGGTGACTATCGTGCCACGCGGACGTGCTTTGGGTGCCGCCTGGTACCTGCCCGAAGAACGACAAATCACGACCAAAGAGCAAATGTTGGACGAAATGTGCGCCACACTGGGTGGACGCGCTGCCGAAGCCCTCTTCCTCGGCCGCATTTCGACAGGTGCCATGAACGATTTGGAACGTGTAACGAAGCAGGCTTATGGCATGACAGCCTACTTAGGCATGAGCGATAAACTGCCTAACCTGTGCTACTACAACAACGAAGAATACTCTTTCAACCGTCCCTATAGTGAGAAGACCGCCGAACTTATCGACGAAGAGGTGAAGCGCATGGTGAACGAGCAGTATGAACGTGCCAAGCAAATCTTGTCTGAACACAAGGAAGGACACAATAAGCTGGCTCAGCTACTTATCGAAAAGGAAGTCATCTTTGCCGAAGACGTGGAGCAAATCTTCGGCAAACGCCCCTGGGCTTCACGCTCGGAGGAAATCATCACCGCCAACAAAACTTCCAAAGAGCTGAAAGAAGCAGCCGAAGAGGAAAGCAAACGCGCCGAGCAAGCCGTGCTGGAAGTGAAAGAACAGAAAAAGGGAAACGTCTCTGAACCTGCCGAAGGGAAAGCACAGGCAGAAAGCAAAGCGGATGAAAAGAAAGGGGAACAACCCACAGAGACATAAAGGAGGTAAGCCATGCAAAGCAATCTCGTGAAAAGAACCATTACAGGCGTCTTGTTCATCATCGTACTGGTAGGCTGCATCCTATACAGCCCCCTTTCTTTCGGACTTCTGTTCACCCTCATCGCAGCCCTGAGTGTGCATGAATTCGGCCACTTGGTCAATGCAGGCGGCGAAGTAAAAATCAATCGCACCATCACTTCGCTGGGCGGAGCTTACCTTTGTCTGGCCCTGATGGGATTCTGCACACAGGCTACTGACGCACGTGTTTTTCTGCCTTACTTAGCCCTATTGCTCTACCTGATGATCACAGAACTCTACCTGAAGCACAAGAATCCGTTAGCCAACTGGGCTTTCTCCATGATGAGCCAGCTCTATGTAGCCCTGCCTTTCGCCTTGCTCAACGTGTTGGCTTTCCACAACGACCCGGTGGCAAGCAGCGTAAGTTACAACCCTATTCTGCCGCTCTCCATCTTTGTCTTCATCTGGCTGAGTGATACGGGTGCCTATTGCGTCGGTTCGCTGATAGGAAAGCATCGTCTTTTCGAGCGTATCTCACCCAAAAAGTCCTGGGAAGGGAGCATCGGAGGAGCAGTCTTCTCCATCGCATCTTCATTTATCTTCGCCCATTACTACGACTTTATGTCCGTAAGTCAATGGGCCGGGCTGTCAGTCGTCGTTGTCGTGTTCGGCACATGGGGCGACCTGACCGAGTCGCTTATGAAGCGCCAACTGGGCATTAAGGACTCGGGCAATATCCTCCCCGGTCATGGAGGCATGCTCGACCGATTCGACAGTGCCTTGATGGCTATCCCCGCCGCTGTCTGCTATCTGTTTGCATTGACACTTTTCTAAGATTTTCCACCTTGGGAAATCCCCATAAAACAAGGCCCCGAAAGCTGGACATACATCCGCTTTCGGGGCCTCCGACTTTACATACTAATTTAAAAAGACATTATTTCAACTGTACCTTCAACAGGTCTACATTACGTTGCAAGCCTTTCTCCGAGCTGCCTTCGCCTTCATTGCCAGACGAAACAAAGTCGAATGCCACTTCCACCTCACCATTGACCGAAGAATTAAGTTTCAGCTTGATACCTTTTGTGGTATCTGTGAAGTTCAAGCTGTTAAGGTTATAAGAAACAGCTCCCCAATTTCCATAACCCGTCACGTCGTCGTAATCGTTGTAACGCAACTCCAGATGAACATATCCGTCTTCACCATAGAGTTCAAAATCGTCTTGCGGACGCACAAGGCTGATGCGATGTTTCTCCTTGACAGGCAGGTTCTGAAGGAAGATAATATTCATGTATCCACCACTAATACTGATGTCACCCCGATAAATGGTAACAGGATCGTTGCCAAACTCCTCGTCCATCTCGGGCGTCAAAGTCTCCACCTGCTTGGTCAACACGTTTTGGATGCCTAAAATCTTGACCGCATGGTCGTAGCCTTCGTAGTTATCCCCCAAGGGATTGAAGTAAGTAATGACTCGCTGGCCGTCGACAGGCGCATACCAACCCATATCGGTATTGACAGGCCAAAGCGTGCCCCAAACATCACAATCCAGATAGAAAGCGCCTCCACCCACACGAACCGTCGCCCATAAAGGAGGCGTAAAATCCCCTATTGAATAGCTATCATCATCGTCGCACGACTGGAAAACGGGCGACAAAGCCAAGCATAACAACAGGATAAACCAATATACCTTTTTCATAATCCTCACAATTATCTTCTGATTTCTGACAAGGAAACGGGCAGATCGCGCATTTACTGCATCGACTTGCCCGCTTTTAACATTTAATTTGAAATACTCAGGCCTGAGTAAATCGATCCTTTGCCAACATCGAACGGATGAGACGGGCTGCCTTGGCAGGAGCGCCTGGTTCGCCCAAACGCCTGCTCACGTCGTCGTAACCCGCCAGCATCTCCCTGCGCCAGCCTTCGTCAGTAAGGATACGCCCCAGTTCCGCCTTTATCTGCTCTACCTTCATCGTGTCGGCTACCAGCTCGCGCACCACTTCACGCCCTGCTATCAGATTGACGAGCGAGATGTATTTCACCTTCAGAATATGCCGTTTCAGGAAGGCAGCGACGCGTCCGACGGGCGTATGATAGCACACCACCTGCGGCACGCGGAGGAGCGCTGTCTCGAGCGTGGCCGTGCCCGAAGTGACCAGCGCCGCATCGGCATGACTCAGCAATTCATAAGTCTGATCGAAGACGACCTTTACTTCTGCATTTCCTATGTAGGCGCGATAGTAGTCGTCATCAATGCCGGGTGCACCTGCCAGCACCAGCTGATAGCCGCCGAAAGTAGAGGCTGCCTGTATCATGTCGGGCAGGTTGTCTTTGATTTCCTGCTTACGGCTACCAGCCAGCAAAGCGATGACGGGCTTGGCCTGCAGGCCGTTGCGTTCGAAGAAATTCGATCGCGTCTCCCGATAGGATGCGCGGAAGGCAGCCACCTCGTCCTGCGTGGGGTTGCCCACGTAGTGGATGGGGTATTGGTGCTTTCCCTCAAAGAAATCGACCTCGAAAGGCAGGATGGAGAAAAGTTCGTCCACGTCGCGCTTGATGTTTTTGATACGGAATTCCTTCCATGCCCATATCTTAGGGGCAATGTAATAGTAGACAGGGATGCGCGTGCGGGCATGGATATACTTGGCGATGCTGAGATTAAAGCCGGGGTAGTCCACCAGTATCAAAGCGTCGGGCTGCCACTTCACAATATCCTGCTTGCAGAAGGTCATGTTGGCAAAGATGGCACGCAGGTGGAGCAGGACGGGGATAAAGCCCATATAGGCCAAATCGCGGTAGTGCTTCACAGGCGCACAACCACTCGCGACAGCCATCAAGTCGCCCCCAAAGAAACGGAACTCCGCCTGCGGGTCTTCACGACGCAAGGCAGTCATCAGGTGCGACGCATGGAGATCGCCCGAAGCTTCGCCGACAATCAGGTAGTATTTCATGCGGTCAGAACCAAGTCTTCAGCTCATCAATCAGGCCATAGGCCGTAACGTCCACCGTAGTAGGTGTAATAGCGACATAGCCGTTGGCCAATGCCCAGTGGTCGGTGTCCTCCTGGTCGGCATCTTCGTCCACGAACTCACCCGTCAACCAATAGAAATGACTATCGCCGCGATGGGCAAAGTTTTCCCATTCGTTAGTCCATTGTCCCTTTGTCTGGCGGCATATTCTGACACCTTTCAGTTCTTGCGTGTCGGGAAAGTTCACATTGAGGCAAGTCAGCGCAGGCAAACCTTTCTCCAATACCAGTCGTACAATGTCGCGGACATAAGGACCGGCAGCCGTAAAGTCTGCGTCAGGCTCGTGACTGCACAAAGAGAAACCAATGGAAGGCACGCCTTTGAGACATCCTTCGATAACTACGCCCATCGTGCCCGAATAGTGTACGCTCGTAGCCGAATTGTCGCCATGATTAATACCGCCCACTACGAGGTCAGGCTTTCGGTCAAGCACTGTCTCAAAAGCCAGCTTCACGCAGTCGGTAGGATTGCCGGAGCACTTATAAACCGTCAGACCTACGTCCTTGCGCACAAGGCTGTAGTGGATAGGTTCGTCTGTAGTCAATGCACAACCCGTGCCCGAACGGGACTTGTCGGGGGCCATCACTACAACTTCGCCCAACGGACGGAGAAATTTAATCAACTCACTGATTCCTTTCGCAACGATGCCGTCATCGTTCGATACCAATATCAAAGGTCTCTGATTTTCCATACTTTTACCAACATTTTTGTTAATTCCCGACAAAGGTAGCAACTTTAGAGGGGAAATAAAAAAAAGAGCTGTCAAACTTCCATAACGACAAAAATCTGACAAATTGGCGGTAACGCTTATTTTTACGGGAAACTTCAGATGCGGATATTTCTTTGGAAGTTTGTAGAGACGGTGTGGTAAAAAAGGGAAAACAATGCTTTCCTTTCTAAAAAGCACTGCTTTCCTCGGCAGAAAACAGTGCTTTCCGTAGCGAGGCAGATACGGCAATGGTTCCACTCTTGGCCTCCAAGTACCCAAAGGCGGAAAATAAATCTTAATCTTCTCCAAGCGACGACACAAAAGTCTAAGATTCTCAATATAATTATGTATATTTGCCGTCGGATTGAAAGGGGAACCACCCGGAAGAAAAAACGGAAGAAGAGGAAGGACAACCTGCCACCCGCAAGTTATTAACAAAAAGGACGACTTATCAACCGTTTTTGCAATCTCTTCCCTTTTCATGCTGGCATAATCAGAAATAATCGCTTATTTCGCTGCCGATAAATGATAGAGAATATGGGAAAAATTATTGCTTTGGCAAACCAAAAGGGAGGCGTGGGCAAGACTACCACTACCATCAACCTGGCAGCTTCGCTGGCCACCCTTGAAAAGAAAGTGCTCGTTGTGGATGCTGACCCCCAGGCCAACGCCTCATCCGGGCTGGGAGTGGACATCAAACAAGCCGAATGTACTATTTACGAGTGCATTATCGACCGTGCCGACGTACATGAAGCTATCCATGATACGGAGATAGACACGTTGAAAGTCATCTCTTCTCACATCAATCTCGTAGGTGCCGAAATCGAAATGCTCAATCTGAAAAACCGAGAACGGGTTCTGAAGGGAGTACTATCGCCGCTGAAAAGCGAATTTGATTATATTCTGATAGATTGTTCGCCGTCGTTGGGACTTATCACCGTCAACGCGCTCACCGCCGCCGATTCGGTCATCATCCCCGTACAAGCCGAATATTTCGCACTCGAAGGCATCAGCAAGCTGCTGAACACCATCAAGATCATCAAGTCGAGGCTCAACCCGACTCTGGAGATCGAAGGCTTCCTGCTGACGATGTACGACTCGCGCCTCCGGCAGGCCAATCAAATCTACGACGAAGTGAAACGCCACTTCCAGGAACTGGTGTTCAAGACCGTCATCCAGCGCAACGTGAAACTGAGCGAAGCGCCCAGTTACGGCTTGCCCACCATCCTCTACGACGCAGACTCCACCGGTGCCAAGAACCACATGGCACTGGCCAAGGAGCTGATAGAAAGAGAAAAATAAAGAAAAGGAAACCGACAGATATGGCACAAAAAAGAAATGCATTAGGACGCGGCCTGGACGCACTGCTCTCCATGGACGACGTGCAAACCGAAGGCTCCTCCTCGATCAGCGAAGTGGAACTATCCAAGATCAGCGTCAACCCCAACCAGCCTCGACGTGAGTTCGACCCTACCGCCCTGCAAGAATTGGCCGACTCCATCGCCGAGATTGGTATCATCCAGCCCGTTACGCTACGCAAGCTTTCGGACGACGAGTACCAGCTCATTGCCGGCGAACGACGTTTCCGTGCCTCGCAGATGGCAGGCCTCACCCGCATACCCGCCTATATCCGCACCGCTGACGATGAAAACGTCATGGAAATGGCCCTCATCGAGAACATCCAGCGCGAAGACCTGAACTCGGTGGAAATTGCTTTGGCTTACCAGCACCTGCTCGAACAGTACGACCTGACGCAGGAGCGCCTGAGCGAACGCGTAGGCAAGAAACGCACCACCATCGCCAACTACCTGCGTCTGCTGAAGCTGCCTGCACTCGTACAGATGGGATTGCAAAACAAGCAAATAGACATGGGGCACGCCCGCGCATTGGTGACGCTGAACGATCCCAAGCTGCAAGTAAAGATCTATGAAGAAATCTTGGAACATGGCTATTCTGTCCGCAAGGTGGAAGAAATCGTCAAGTCGCTGAGCGAAGGAGAAGCCGTGAAGAGCGGAGGGCGCAAGATAGCTCCCAAACGAGCCAAACTGCCCGAAGAATTCAATTTGTTGAAACGACAACTTTCAAACTTCTTTCACGCCAAAGTACAACTGACCTGTTCGGAAAAGGGAAAAGGGAAAATCAGCATCCCCTTCAGCAATGAAGAAGAATTAGAACGTATCATCGGCATCCTCGACACGCTGAAAAATAAATGACAAGAAGAAAACTCAAATATCAGATACTGACAGCCCTGCTGCTCTGTTTCCTACAGGTGGCAGGGATTGTCGTGTATGGACAAGATCGCCCTCGTGCCGCCCTTCGCAGATCGCACGAACTGCAGGCCGACACGATTCACAAGACACTCTCACCTCAGCAACAGGCATTGAAAACCGACACACTGGACGCTCTGGCAAAAGCTACGGCCGACAGCATTGCCAACGAAAACAAGAAAAAAATGCTCGAACTGACGGCCAGTCCAGACATCAAGCAAGAGAAAAATCCGACGGACAGCTTGAGCCGCGAGCTGAAACGCAAGCAATGGGTACCCGACCCGACTAAAGCAACTTGGCTGGCGCTGGTCATCCCCGGAGGCGGACAAATCTACAACCGCAAGTATTGGAAGCTGCCTATCGTTTACGGTGGATTTGCCGGTTGTGCCTACGCCCTGACATGGAACGGCAAGATGTACAAAGATTATCAAGCTGCCTATGTCGACGCCGTCAACGAAAAATGGGATTCCAACAGTATTACCGACCTGCTACCGCCGGGTTACATTGACCGTGTGTCGCACTCGCAAATCACAGAAACTCTGCGTAAACGCAAGGACACCTATCGCCGTTGGCGCGACTTGAGTATTTTCGCCTTTATCGGTGTCTATCTGATATCCGTGGTCGATGCTTATGTGGACGCCGAGTTGTCCAACTTTGACATTGGTCCTGAACTGAGTATGAAGGTGGAGCCTACCCTTATCGACAATCAGGTTGGAGGCCACTACAACCCAGCCACGCTGAAGGATAAGTCCGTAGGCGTGCAATGCAGCTTCCGTTTCTGAAAAATGAATACTCACCACCAAACCGATATAGAAAAAATATGAAGACATTGATTATAAGTTCCGCCTTGTTGTTCGCGACCTTCCTGACTACTCCCCTCTGCGCACAGGAAAGTGTCAACGTAGTCATCAACGAGAACGGAATCCAACGCGAAGAAACCATCGACCTGCCCCGAAGCATGACTTATCCGCTGGACAGCCTGTTGAACGATTGGAAGGCTAAGACTTACATCGATTTGGGAAAGGATTGCAGCACTTCGCACGAAAATCCACTGTTCAGCGACTCCATTTACATCAATCGCCTGTGGCGCATGCCGGTCATCATAGAGATGCCCTACAATGAAATTGTACGCAAGTTCATCGACATGTACGCTACTCGCCTGCGGGATCAGGTAGCCTTCATGCTCAGCGCCTGCAATTTTTACATGCCCATTTTCGAAAAGGCCCTTGATGCTTACGACCTGCCTCTCGAACTGAAATACCTGCCCATCATCGAATCGGCCCTGAATCCCTCGGCCGTATCGCGTACAGGTGCTGCCGGACTTTGGCAATTCATGCTTCAGACAGGTAAACTCTACGGTCTGGAAAGCAACAGTCTTGTGGACGAACGCCGCGACCCCATCAAGGCCACTTGGGCTGCAGCACGTTATCTAAAAGACCTTTATGGCATCTACAATGACTGGAACCTGGTCATTGCCGCCTACAACTGCGGGCCTGGTACCATCAACAAAGTTATCCGTCGGGCAGGAGGCAAGACTGACTACTGGGTCATCTATAACTATCTACCCCGCGAAACACGAGGCTATGTACCTGCCTTCATTGCGGCCAACTACATCATGTCTTACTACTGCAAGCACAACATCTGTCCGATGGAAACCAATATCCCTGCAGCCACAGACACCATTCAGGTAAGCCGCAACCTGCACTTCGATCAAATCGTTGACATCTGCCACGTACCGATGGACGAACTCAAGAGCCTCAACCCACAATACAAGCGTAGCATCATCCCCGGCGACAGCAAACCGCAAACCCTTCGCCTGCCCATGAACGCAATCAGCACCTTCATTGACAACCAGGACACCATCTACAACCATCGCCAGGCCGAACTGTTCAAAAACCGCCGCACTGTGGTCGTGGCCAGTAGTAGTGCCTCCAAGAATGTGACCGGCAATGGCAAGCCCATCATCTATAAAATCAAGAAAGGCGACACGCTGGGAGGGATTGCCCAACGCTATGGTGTGAGTGTCAGCAAGTTGATGAGTTGGAACGGTTTAACCGGCAACAAAATCCGCGAAGGAAAGACCTTGAAGATCTACAAGTAAAGAACCCCGTCTCTTCTAAATTAATTCAAGCATAACCGATGTTTTAAACAACAAAATGCTTGTCCGATGTCAAGAATTACTTATTTTTGCAGAAAGTGAAGAAATTGGATACGGATATGGAAGAAAACCTTAGTCTGAAAGAAAAAGAAAAAGCGGAAGAAGCGATGATACAGGAAGCTTTTCAGGACTTGCTGAATTGCTATCTGGCTACCAAGCACCGCAAGCGGATTGAAATCATCACCAAAGCCTTCAACTTTGCCAATCAGGCACACAAAGGCATTAAACGACGTTCGGGTGAACCTTACATTCTTCACCCCATCGCTGTAGCCAAGATTGTGTGTACCGAAATCGGATTGGGTTCAACTTCTATCTGCTCGGCTCTGTTGCACGATGTTGTGGAAGATACAGACTACACGGTGGAAGATATTGAAAACATCTTCGGCCCCAAGATAGCCCAGATTGTAGACGGACTGACCAAGATTTCGGGCGGTATCTTCGGCGACAAAGCTTCTGCACAGGCTGAGAACTTCAAGAGACTGTTGCTCACCATGAGCGATGACATCCGCGTCATCCTCATCAAGATTGCCGACCGACTTCACAACATGCGTACCCTCGGATCCATGCTTCCCAGTAAGCAATACAAGATTGCTGGCGAAACAATGTACATCTATGCCCCATTAGCAAATCGGTTGGGACTCTACAAGATTAAGACCGAACTGGAAAATCTCAGCTTCAAGTATGAACATCCAGAGGAATATGCCGTCATCGAAAAGAAGCTGGGAGCCACAGCCGCTGAACGCGACAAGGTATTCAAAGACTTCACAGCCCCCATCCGCGCCCAACTGGACAAAATGGGCATGAAATACCACATTCTGGCACGTGTCAAATCCATCTATTCCATCTGGAACAAGATGCAGACCAAGCATGTCCCCTTCGAAGAAATCTATGATATCCTAGCTGTACGTATCATCTTCACACCTAAAAGTCTGGAAGAGGAACTGAACAACTGCTTCGACATCTATGTAGCCATTTCCAAAATATACAAACCCCACCCTGACCGCCTACGCGACTGGGTGAGCCATCCTAAAGCCAACGGCTACCAAGCTCTGCATGTCACCCTGATGAGCAACAACGGACAATGGATTGAGGTACAGATCCGCAGTGAACGTATGAACGACGTAGCCGAACAAGGCTTCGCCGCCCATTGGAAATACAAAGAAGGCGGCGGTAGTGAGGATGAAAGCGAACTGGAAAAATGGCTGAGAACCATTAAAGAAATCCTTGATGATCCACAACCTGACGCCATTGACTTCCTCGACACTATCAAGCTGAATCTCTTTGCATCCGAAATATTTGTCTTCACCCCCAAAGGAGACCTGAAGACCATGCCCCAGAACTGCACAGCATTGGACTTCGCCTTCTCTCTGCACACCGACATCGGTAGTCACTGTATCGGTGCACAGGTTAACCACAAATTGGTTCCCCTAAGCCACAAACTGCAAAGCGGCGACCAGGTAGAAATACTGACTTCGAAATCGCAACGTGTGCAACCCGAATGGATTAACTATGCCACCACAGCACGTGCACGTGCCAAAATAGCCTCCATCCTGCGCAAAGAAGCCAAAATCAATCAAAAGGAAGGAGAAAAGATTTTAGTCGAATTCCTTAATGCAGAGGGTATCCACATGGACGAAGTGTCCTTGAACAAACTGACACGCCTGCACAATTTCCATACCCACGACGAACTGCTGGTTGCCATCGGCAGCAAGAAACTGGTATTGGACGACATCGACCGCAATGCACTCAAGGAGAAGCAGGGGAAGAGTTGGAAAAAGCTTTTATCTTTCTCATTCGGTAATGGGAAAGAAGAAAAAGACTCACCGGAGAAGATACAACAGGAAAAAATAGATACTAAAAAGATCCTGAAACTGACTGAAGAAACCATCTCCAAAGAATACATCATGGCCGACTGTTGCCACCCCATCCCCGGCGACGACGTACTAGGCTACATCAACGAAAACAATCAGGTCATCATTCATAAGCGCCCGTGCCCTATAGCCACCCGACTGAAGAGCAGTTACGGCAATCGCATCATTGCCACCCAATGGGATACGCACAAAGAACTTTCCTTTCTTGTAACCATCTATATCAAAGGCATAGACAATGTGGGACTACTGAATGAAGTGACACAAGTCATCTCGCACCAGCTGAATGTCAACATCCGCAAACTGAACATAGAAACCAATAATGGAATTTTCGAAGGAAAAATACAACTCTATGTACACGATGTAGATGATGTGCGTACCATTTGCAACAACCTGAAACAGATACAAAACATCAAACAGATATCAAGAATTGAAGACTAACGATTTTCTGACGAAGTCTGCAATTCCCTGATATTTTCTTTCAACACATCCAAGTCGTCGTAGGTAAAAGTATCAAGCGCATCACGCATAGCCAGAAGCTCTTCACGAATACTTTTTAGGCGGATCACGATTTCGTAGTTACGCAGCGTGGCTTCCTTGTTGTTTCTCAAACACTGACGGGCTCCGGGCAGTGTCATACCACGCTCTTTCACCAGATGGTAAATCAGCCTCACAGTCTCTACATCTTCCATACGATACTGGCGGACACCACGCCCGGCTTTCTTGGGGCAAAGCTGGGGAAACTCTTTCTCCCAATATCGAAGCAACGATTCGTTGACACCGAACATCTCGGCTACCTCACTGGTAGAGTAATATAACTTCAATTTCTTATCTGTATTCAGCATGACGTTTTTCTTTTCCACACAAAAATAGGCTTCTTTTTTTGAATTGCCATACAGATGAGAATAAATCATCTACGTGAGTTCGGGATAAGAAATTTCCCTTAAAAGTTGGTAATCGCTGAATTATTTTGTACATTTAAGTCTGACAAACAATAAGTTACAAAATCAACACAATGATTTCCAAGGATAAAGTTACGGATATTTTCTGTATTATTGATGAGTTTGATAAGAATTTTGCTCTTGAATTGAAGAAAAATCTTCTTCCGGTCACTGATGGAAAGAAACATCGTAACAGGAAAACCTCGCTGTCGGATAGTGAAATAATGACCATTCTTCTCCTTTTTCATTTCGGGAGTTATCGTAATTTCAAGCACTATTAGATCTTTTGTATTCGTGAACACATGAAACGTGATTTTCCTAATGCGGTATCATATAACAGATTTGCAGAACCGGAACAACGCGTATTCTTCAAACTTATTTTCTTCCTCAAACTTTTTGCGTTCGGAAAATGTACGGGTATAAGTTTTGTTGACAACACCATGATACCGGTATGTCACAATCCAAGACGTTATGCCAACAGGGTATTCAAAGGGGTGGCTGCCGATGGCAAAGGCACAATGGGATAGTGCCACGGATTCAAGCTTCACCTGCTGTGTAATGACAGAGGAGAAATCATAACATTACGTGAGTTCGACGAATTCAAAACAATGCAAGCTGTGTGTCAATCGTTCTCATGACATTGATACACGGCTTCTTTGGAAAGCAGCAATTATGCTGCAATTGCACTCAAGAGGTTGACAATAAAATTATGAAAGGTTCCATGCCTTGAATGTTCCATTTGTGCTATATTTTTGAGTTCGTCATTGACGGTTTCGATAATGGCTCGTTTCCTGAGGAGTAGTTTGTCTGAAAGTGGCATCAATGCTCCTTTCATATTGCTTTTCAACTTGGTTATAATTTGTATGCCGTCCACGAACAATCTCTCAAAAAGATTCTTGCCGATGTATCCCTTATCACCAATTTTATAAGCATTTACAATTCGTCGAACTCACGTTAACATTCTGTCTTACAGGAGCGAATGTTGACGACAGAAATCCAAAGGTATGGAAAGTTCCAGCCAAAGAATTGTATGGAAAAGTCTTTGCTGACAGAGGCTACATTTCTCCCAAGTTGTTTGATACCTTGTTTGCTGACGGTATCCGACTCGTACATGGAATTAAGATTAACATGAAGAACAGGCTTATGCCCTTTTATGATAAAATGATGCTCAGAAAGAGGTATATTAACGTGAGTCTGTTTTCATGCAGTAACGAGAAAGAGTTTAGTCCGGTAAATGAGAAAGTAATTCCTGCGTTGGCAGTGTCAAAAATGAGTGATTGGTTACCCAATACGAGAAGCACTTTCGACGAATCTGGTGATATGCCCGTTCTTCATTTCAAAGATGAACAAGCCTACAATGAAACCATTGCCAAGCTCAATGAAATGGATAAGGAAGAGTGTGATGTATATTTCAAAACAATAGGTTTTGATGGTGCTTATACCATCTGGAACCATGTAAATGAAGAGTTGGAGCAAATATTCAAGATCGAAATTCCATACGATTTGAAAACAAGATTTCCAACTACAAAAAAAGTATGATAGAAGCTTCGCTTTCAATACTATTTACGCCTCTGATGCAACCCCGTATACTACATTTACCGATGACGACTTGTCGCTCGTTGGCAACATCAAAGGGTACGTCGTCATCGGCAATACCATAAAAATGCCTAAAAACAATACTCGGACATTTGATGTGGATGATGAAGTTGCAACAACGGCAGTTGCTCTCGGCCCGATAGAACCCGGATTCAAAAACGCAGTGTTATCGATTAAGAACGGGAAATACAGTTCATTTGATAAGGAGTTTCAAGCTGAAATAGAAACATTATCCTCATTTATAAACATCGTCAAGGTAAAACAGCA
>NZ_CANRPM010000013.1 GCF_947632445.1 uncultured Bacteroides sp.
GCAGGGCGTTTTCCCGAAGCTGGAAACCTTCCTGCGCTCTGCAGGGCGTTTTCCCGAAGCTGGAAACCTTCCTGCACTCTGCAGGGCGTTTTCCCGAAGCTGGAAACCTTCCTGCGCTCTGCAGGGCGTTTTCCCGAAGCTGGAAACCTTCCTGCACGCTGCAGGACGTTTTCCCGAAATTGGAACGATTGTTTAACGTTTAAAATAAAAATAGTATGAAAGAGATTGTTTATAACTTTTCGCGGAACAATGCCCGCAACGCGCAACACGCGCAGTTCATCACCGACGTACTGAACGCCGTTTCCCAGGAAGTGGCCAAAGCGCAGGGCTTCGCCGCCCGGCAGGCTGCCTTCGCCGCCGCTGCCGCCAACGAACTGGAATGCTTCCGCCCCGACAAGGCCTATTTGGACACTCCCGAACTCGTAGCCGCCGACCAGGCGCGCGACCAGCTGTTCCTCTTCTACAAACACGTCATCCAGGCCTATGCCGACTATCAGCCCGACGCCGCCCGGCAAAAGGCGGGCGCCACATTGGCCTTTGCCTTCCGCGAGGCGGGCGACGTGGCCCGAATGGACTACGCTTCGGAAACGAGTACCCTGACCGACCTTCTTCAGAAACTCCGTCAGGAACCCTACGTTTCGGCCCTGACGACCATCGACCTCTCCGACGCGCCCGATGCACTGGAAGCCGCGAACACCGCCTTCAACACCATCTACCTGAAACGCTCGGCCGTCGAGCGCGACCGCGTCCAGTCGTGGAGCATGAAGACCCTGCGGCCCGTCACCGACGACGCCTTCGACGCGATGGCAAAAGCCATCAACGCCCTCTACACCGTAAACGAGATGGTGACGAACGACGAAGCCGTGCGCACCGCCTTGGGCAAGGTCATCGACGACGTCAACGCCATCGTCATCCGCCTGAAGAAGACCATCGGACAGGGCACCTCCGCCGTCGGCACCGGCAGCGAAGGGACCGGCGGCACCGATGCGCCCGTACCCGGCCCCGACGGCGGCGGCGACGATCATCCCGACGGCGAAAGTCCGCTGTAAACGGGAACGGGGAATGGAATTCAAGGAACAGTTCGAGAAGTTAAGGCAGAACATTTGCCGACCCATGCAGCTGCAAAGGAAAAGCAAAGGAATTTAAGAACGAATAATTAGCTGTATCTCAGCAATTGAAATCAAGCAACCAAATTATTGTGGATTCTTATAGGATAAATCGGTAAAAGTAGTACTTTTGTAACTGATATAATAGACTTTATATAAAATGGCTAAGAATAAACTTGTAGTTCCTTTTTTGAAATGGGTTGGAGGAAAAAGACAACTTATTCCAGAAATTAGAAAGATATTACCCAAAGGGGTAGCGAATCGTCCCTACTATGAGCCATTCATCGGAGGCGGAGCTTTATTTTTTGAACTCCAGCCAAAACAAGCAGTTATAAATGACTATAACGAAGAGTTGGTCAATGTTTATATGGTTATAAGGGACAACCCCAATGAACTTATTGAGGATTTAAAGAAACATAAAAATACGTCAGAGTATTTTTATGAAATTCGCTCTATGGATAGGCAACCTCTTTTTAAAAATCTTACCACTATCGAGCGAGCATCACGAATTTTATATCTCAATAAAACTTGCTATAATGGATTATATCGGGTTAATAATGCTGGGGAATTTAATTCTCCGTTTGGGAAATATAAAAATCCAAATATTGTCAATGAGCCTGTGATTAAAGCGGTAAGCAAATATTTAAATTCTGGTCGGATTCAAATATCAAATGGTGATTATGAGGTAATTTTGAGAGATATACCAACAAACTCATTTGTGTATTTAGATCCTCCGTATCATCCTATTTCAGAGAGTTCTAATTTTACAGGATACGTGCAGGGTGGATGGAGTGAGAGAGATCAACTTAGGCTAAGAGATGTTTGTAATAGATTAAATAGCAATGGCATAAAATTTCTCCTATCAAATTCTGCCTCTAATTTCATAAAAGAAATTTATGCGGAATACAATATTCATGTAGTACAGGCAAGTCGTTCTATAAATTCAGATTCTTCTAAAAGAGGGCAAGTTGATGAATTTTTAATTAGTAATTATGAGTAAATCCAAAAATGACATAGCATGGGAGAAAATTTTTGAGAAGTATTGCATCTTGGACAAACTTGCCAATAATGAACGTATATCAATTTCTTCAACAGAAATTAATCAGTTTAGAGAGGCTCGTTTAATGACAAAGTTTGACCATAGATCTCAACTTCCAAAATTGTTTATAGATCATAACTTATCAATATTACCTACATCCAGAGGTATGTATGAAATCGGAAAATTTAAAACTTTTTGTGATTTCAATAAAGATGATATAGAGATAACTCCTATTGACTTTCCAACTTTCTTGGAAAGTATAGATTATAAAGATATTACGAGTGAATCAATAGCTATAAATTGTGCTTTTGTATCTAAGATATTGCATGATTTTACAGGAGAGGAAAATCTGTTTCCTACCGTTTCTGGTCGGATGAGTTCTTCAGTCTTTGATTTTACGATTAATTCAGGACAAAACATTTTGAAAATTAATGTTGATAATTCACAAATTGAAATAGATGGAGGATATGAAGGAGATAGTTCTTTAAATTTGATTGAAGCCAAAAATTATATTTCAGATGATTTTCTGATTCGACAACTATATTATCCATATAGATTATGGAGTAATAAAATTGGAAAACGTGTTCGTCCAATATTCTTGACGTATTCAAATGGTATTTTCCATTTGAGAGAATATGAATTTGTTACGCCTGAATTATATAATTCCATCCGATTAATACAACATAAAAAATATGCAGTTCAAGAAAGAGGAATTAATGTTGAGAATATACAGAATGTTTTGGATAGTATTCAAGTTGTAAAAGAACCTGAGTTGCCTTTCCCTCAAGCAGATAGCTTTGAGAGAGTAATTAATCTTTGCGAGCTATTAAAACAAAAAGGATTTATTTGTAAAGATGATATTACGCAAAATTATGACTTTGATCACAGACAAACTGATTATTATTCAAATGCGGCAAAGTATTTAGGATTAGTAGAAGTTGTTCGTGAGAATCAACAAATAGGGTGCATTCTAACTCGTGATGGCTTTCGTATATTTAATCTGCCCATTATTGAACGGCAATTGGAATTTGTAAAACTTATATTGGCACATACGGTATTTCAAAACACTTTGAAACTGTATTTTGATAAAGGCAATGTTCCGACAAAGGGCGAGGTCGTTGAAATAATGAAAAGTGCAAAATTGTATAATATTGATTCTGAACAAACATATGAACGAAGGGCATCTACTGTTATATCTTGGATAAATTGGATATTAGAACTAATAGAGTAATAATTTAAAGAATAAGAATTATGGCTTGTGAAAAGCAACATCGTTATGATCCTCAGTACAATAATTTACCTGTCGATCAAGGTGGGGCAGGAAGACATCGTTGTGCTGGATGTGCTTATGAGAGAGGGTATGAAGATGGACTAAATCGTAAAGAAAAATTAGATTTGGACTTGGATTCATTACCAGAGAGTCAAGCGGGAACAGTTAGGCATAAAAGCCCACATGCAGCTTATGCTGCTGGTTATTTAGCTGGAGTAGAAGATTCTTATAAGTAAATACCTGTTCCTCCGTTTCAAATAACATCCCCATACGATAAATAATTATGAGGATGAGTAAATTAGAAAAATCGTATATTTGCACTTTAGAAAGAGTTATTTGACAGCATAGCACCGCAAATCGCTGAAATTCGCATGGTTGCTAACTCGTTACCATTACTTCTCAAATAATTTGCTAAAGGTTTATTCCTTAATCGGCTAAGTCAAACCATTGAAAATCTAAAATAAAAATAGTATGAAAGAGATTGTTAATAACATTTCGCTGTACAGAGCTCGCAACGCGCAACACGTGCAGTTCATCACCGACGTACTGAACGCCGTTTCCCAGGAAGTGGCCAAAGCGCAGGGCTTCGCCGCCCGGCAGGCTGCCTTCGCCGCCGCTGCCGCCAACGAACTGGAATGCTTCCGCCCCGACAAGGCCTATTTGGACACTCCCGAACTCGTAGCCGCCGACCAGGCGCGCGACCAGCTGTTCCTCTTCTACAAACACGTCATCCAGGCCTATGCCGACTATCAGCCCGACGCCGCCCGGCAAAAGGCGGGCGCCACATTGGCCTTTGCCTTCCGCGAGGCGGGCGACGTGGCCCGAATGGACTACGCTTCGGAAACGAGTACCCTGACCGACCTTCTTCAGAAACTCCGTCAGGAACCCTACGTTTCGGCCCTGACGACCATCGACCTCTCCGACGCGCCCGATGCACTGGAAGCCGCGAACACCGCCTTCAACACCATCTACCTGAAACGCTCGGCCGTCGAGCGCGACCGCGTCCAGTCGTGGAGCATGAAGACCCTGCGGCCCGTCACCGACGACGCCTTCGACGCGATGGCAAAAGCCATCAACGCCCTCTACACCGTAAACGAGATGGTGACGAACGACGAAGCCGTGCGCACCGCCTTGGGCAAGGTCATCGACGACGTCAACGCCATCGTCATCCGCCTGAAGAAGACCATCGGACAGGGCACCTCCGCCGTCGGCACCGGCAGCGAAGGGACCGGCGGCACCGATGCGCCCGTACCCGGCCCCGACGGCGGCGGCGACGATCATCCCGACGGCGAAAGTCCGCTGTAAACGGGAACGGGGAATGGAATGATACACCGACCAAACGACAAGAAGATGGAAATACAAGCCAACTACATCCGCCGCATCGAAATCGACGGCCTTTGGCACCGCTACGACGTGGCGTGGGACCTGCGTCCCGACGTCAACATCCTGGCCGGCATCAACGGCGTCGGCAAGACCACCATCCTGAACCGCTCGGCGGGCTACCTGGAGCACCGCACTTCGGGCGAGGTAAAAACCGACGGGACGGAGGGCGTGCGCGTCTACTTCGACCGCCCCGACGCCACCTCCATCCCCTACGACGTCATCCGCTCCTACGACAGACCGCTCGTCATGGGCGACTTCACCGCCCGCATGGCCGACCCCGACGTGCGCTCCGAGCTCGACTGGCAGCTCTACCTCCTGCAACGCCGCTACCTGGACTATCAGGTGAACGTGGGCAACCGCATGATCGAGCTGCTGGGCAGCGACGACGAAGCACAGCGCGCCCTGGCCTCGCAACTCTCCCTGCCCAAGCGCCGTTTTCAGGACATGGTCGACGAGCTTTTCGGCTACACGCGCAAGACCATCGACCGCCGCAGCAACGAAATCGCCTTCTATCAGGACGGCGAACGCCTGCTGCCCTACAAGCTCTCTTCGGGCGAGAAGCAGATGCTCGTCATCCTGCTCACCGTGCTCGTGCGCGAAGGCACCCACAGCGTCCTCTTCATGGACGAGCCCGAAGCCTCGCTCCACATCGAGTGGCAGCAGAAGCTCATCGGCATGATACGCAGCCTCAATCCGCAGATGCAGCTTATCCTCTCCACCCATTCGCCCGCCGTCATCATGGAAGGCTGGCTCGACGCGGTGACGGAGGTAAGCGGGATTACGAAAGAAATGGAGAACGGAAAATGGAAAACGGGCGACGGGCGCTCCGCTTCCGTTTCCCGTCCCGAATAATCCGTTGAAAGATGTCGCTCACCCTCCTCCATAACCTCACCTCCGACTACCTCGACGCTGCCCGCCGCCTGTCTCCGCCGAAGAAGCGCCGCCGCATCGTGGCCTACGTCGAAAGCTACGACGACGTGGCCTTCTGGCGCACGCTGCTCTCCGAGTTCGAGACCGACGAATGCTGCTTTCAGGTGATGCTCCCCTCGCAGACCTCCCTGTCGAAAGGAAAGAAGACCGTGCTGCTCAACACGCTCAACGCCGACAAGCTGGGCGGCAGCCTCATTGCCTGCGTGGACAGCGACTACGACTTCCTGATGCAGGGCGCCACCGCCCTGTCGCGCCACATCAACCGGAACCCTTACGTCCTGCAAACCTACGCCTACGCCATCGAGAACTACCTGTGCTGCGCCGAGACCTTGCACGACGTCTGTGTGCAGGCCACGCTGAACGACCGCCAGCTGCTGGACTTCCCTGAGTTCATGCGCCGCTATTCGCGCCTGGCCTATCCGCTTTTCCTGTGGCACATCTGGTTCTACCGCCGCCACGACAATGCGACGTTCCCCATGTACGACTTCAACCGGTTCGTCCGCTTGCAGGAAATCAGTCTGGAGCATCCCTACCGCTGCCTGGACGACATGCGCCGCCGCGTCGACTCCAAGCTCTCCGAACTGCGCACCCGTTATCCGCAGGACATCGAACACGTCGACGCCCTCGGCCGGGAACTGACGCCGCTCGGCCTGACGCCGGACACGACGTACCTCTACATTCAGGGCCACCACCTGATGGACGGCGTGGTGATGAAGCTGCTCAATCCCGTCTGCACCCAGCTGCGTCGCGAGCGCGAGAAGGAAATCCGCCGCCTGGCCGTCCACGACAAGCAGTTCCGCAACGAGCTGACCGCCTACGAGAACTGTCTGGCCGGTGTCCGGCTGGTGCTCAAGAAGAACGACGGCTACAAGGAGCTTTACCTCTACCGCTGGATGCGCGAGGACGTGCAGCGGATTTTGGAAAAGAAATGAACGCCGGCCGGCTTCGCCTTTTCTGCGGCCCGGAACGGAATTCCTGCGGCTTTCATTTGTTTCTGTATGCTCCTTTTTCTATATTTGCGCGGAATTTATATTAATACATTAAAAAAGGAAGGATTGATTTATGAAAACGAGAGTGTTTTTGGCTGTAGCGTTGGTGTTTTCGTTGACAGTGATGTCCTGTGGCAATAAGAAGGCGGCAGAGGCAAATTCGGAAACGACCGAGCTGATTTGCGACTCTGCATGTACGAAAGCTGCGGAAGAATGTTGTGCCGGCGATAGCGCATGTTGTGCCGACGGTTGCAAATGTTGTGCTGACGGTTGCAAGTCTTGTGCCGACGGTTGTAAATGTTGTGCCGACGGTTGCAAAAATAACGCATGCTGTGCCAACGATAGCATTTGCAAGAAAGACTGCGACAAGGCTTGTGAGAAATAACCTATCGGCCGAGGCAAAAAAAAGATGGAGGCGCATCCGTTGGCGGGTGCGCCTTTTTCGTTTCAGATTAACCGCAATAAGATGCGCGTTGTGATAGAATGTCGCCTTTTGATTGAAAAAAGTAACGGATTTGTTTGCATGCTATGAAATAATCTCTACCTTTGCAGCGTTTTTAAGCCAAAAAGAAAATAAGATGATACGGAACTTTACATATATTCTGTTGTGCGGCATTATTATTCTGCTAAGAAGAGGTAGCGGAAGTGAGTGTCGTGCGTGATTATATGTAAGTCGATGATATATGAAGCCTTTCTCACTTCCGTAGTGCGAAAGGTTTTTTTGTTGACATAACCATAAATATGAGATAGATGAGTGACAGATTATTAATTTTCGACACAACGCTCCGCGACGGCGAACAGGTTCCGGGATGTCAGCTGAACACGGTGGAGAAAATCCAGGTGGCCAAGCAGCTGGAACTGTTGGGCGTGGACGTTATTGAGGCGGGCTTCCCCATTTCGAGTCCGGGCGACTTCAATTCGGTGATTGAAATATCCAAAGCAGTGACATGGCCTACCATCTGCGCCCTGACACGTGCCGTGCAAAAGGATATTGACGTGGCGGTCGAAGCCCTGAAATACGCCAAACACAAACGTATCCACACGGGTATCGGTACGTCGGATTCGCACATCCGCTACAAATTCAACTCCAACCGTGAGGAAATCATCGAGCGTGCTGTGGCGACCGTGAAGTATGCCCGCCGCTTTGTGGACGACGTGGAGTTCTATGCCGAAGACGCCGGCCGCACGGAGAATGAATACCTGGCCCGTGTCATCGAGGCCGTCATCAAGGCGGGAGCTACGGTGGTGAACATCCCCGACACGACGGGTTATTGTCTGCCTTCGGAGTACGGCGCCAAGATAAAATACCTGATGGAACATGTGGACGGCATCCACAACGCCGTCATCTCCACACACTGCCACAACGACTTGGGCATGGCTACGGCCAATACGATGGCGGGTGTGCTGAACGGTGCCCGACAGGTGGAAGTGACCATCAACGGCATTGGCGAGCGGGCGGGCAACACGTCGCTGGAGGAAATCGCGATGATCATCAAGTGCCACAAGGACATCGACATCGAGACGAACATCAACACGCAGAAGATTTATCCGACGAGCCGCATGGTGTCCAGCCTGATGAACATGCCCATACAGCCCAACAAGGCCATCGTGGGCCGCAATGCCTTTGCGCATTCTTCGGGCATCCATCAGGACGGCGTGTTGAAGAATGTACAGACGTATGAAATCATCGACCCGCATGACGTGGGCATTGATGACAATTCCATCGTGCTGACCGCCCGCAGCGGGCGTGCCGCTCTGAAGAACCGTCTGCACGTATTGGGCGTGGAGATGACGCAGGAGAAGCTGGACAAGATATACGAGGATTTCCTCAAGCTGGCCGACAAGAAGAAGGATATTAACGACGACGACATCCTCGTCCTGGCCGGTGCCGACCGCACGCAAAATCATCGCATCAAGCTGGAGTATCTGCAAGTGACCAGTGGCGTGGGCGTTCGCTCTGTAGCCAGCCTCGGTTTGAATATATCAGGCGAGAAATTTGAAGCGGCCGCCAGCGGAAACGGTCCGGTAGACGCTGCCATCAAGGCGCTGAAGAAGATTATCAACCGCCAGATGACGCTGAAGGAGTTTACCATTCAGGCCATCAGCAAGGGTAGCGACGACATGGGGAAGGTACACATGCAGGTGGAGTACGACAACCGCATCTATTACGGCTTCGGTGCCAATACCGACATCATCGCCGCTTCAGTCGAGGCTTATATCGACTGTATCAATAAGTTTAAGTCATGATTTTAACAACATCCATATAGATATGAATACACTGTTTGACAAAATATGGGACGCCCACGTGGTACAGAAGGTGGAGGACGGCCCGACGCAACTCTACATCGACCGCCTCTATTGCCACGAAGTGACCAGTCCGCAGGCTTTCGAAGGTATGCGGGTTCGCGGTCTCCGCTGTTTCCGTCCTGAGAAGATATTCTGCATGCCCGACCACAACACGCCGACGCACGACCAGGACAAACCCATCGCAGACCCCGTGTCGCGGACGCAGGTCGACACGCTGGCTCGCAATGCTGGGGAATTCGGTCTGACACATTTCGGCATGATGAATCCCAAGAATGGCATCATCCATGTCGTAGGTCCTGAGCGGGGATTGACGCTGCCGGGCATGACCATCGTCTGCGGCGATTCACACACCTCGACTCACGGGGCGATGGGTGCCGTTGCCTTCGGTATCGGTACCAGCGAAGTGGAGATGGTGATGGCTTCGCAGTGCATCCTCCAGACGCGCCCCAAGACAATGCGCATTACCGTAGACGGACGCCTGGGCAAGGACGTGACGGCCAAAGATCTGGCCCTCTACATGATGTCGAAGATGACAACCAGCGGTGCCACAGGTTATTTCGTGGAATATGCAGGCGATGCCGTGCGCAGCCTGACGATGGAAGGCCGCTTGACTTTGTGTAACCTCTCCATCGAGATGGGGGCACGCGGCGGCATGGTTGCGCCCGACGAAGTGACCTTCGCCTACATCAAAGGCCGTGAATATGCACCGAAGGGTGAGGCTTGGGACAAGGCTTTGGCTTATTGGAAGACGTTGAAGAGCGACGACGATGCCGTGTTCGACAAGGAAGTGCGCTTCAATGCCGCCGACATCGAACCGATGATTACTTACGGAACCAACCCCGGCATGGGCATGGGTATCACCGCCCATATTCCTACCACCGAAGGCATGGGCGAGGCGGCACAGGCTTCGTTCCGCAAGTCGTTGGGTTACATGGGATTCGAACCGGGTGAGTCGTTGCTGGGCAAGAAGATTGACTACGTATTCCTCGGTGCCTGCACCAACGGTCGCATCGAGGACTTCCGTGCCTTTGCCTCCATTGCAAAAGGACGCAAAAAGGCTCCGCACGTGGTGGCCTGGTTGGTACCCGGTTCGTGGATGGTCGATGCACAGATACGTGAAGAAGGACTGGATAAAGTGCTGGCCGAGGCCGGCTTTGAAATCCGGCAGCCGGGTTGTTCGGCTTGCTTGGCGATGAACGACGACAAGGTTCCTGCGGGTAAGTATGCCGTTTCCACTTCGAACCGCAACTTCGAAGGACGCCAGGGCCCCGGTTCACGTACATTGCTGGCCAGTCCGCTGACCGCCGCTGCCGCTGCCGTGACGGGTGTGATTACCGATCCGAGGACATTGACAGGTGAAAACGGTGCCTTGTAGTCTGTGAAGTGCTGTTATAAGGACAACTAAGCATCGCTTTATTGGGAATAAAAGAATATAAAGTATGATAGATAGATTCAGAGTGTCTTGTATGGCATTCTCTGCATCGTAATAACATTCAATAGAAGAATAATGAAACAGAAATTCAACATCATAACCTCCACTTGCGTTCCCCTTCCGTTGGAGAACGTAGATACCGACCAGATTATCCCCGCCCGTTTCCTCAAGGCGACAACCCGCGAAGAGAAATTCTTCGGCGACAACCTCTTCCGCGACTGGCGCTACCATGCTGACGGAACTTTGAACAAGGATTTCGTGCTGAACAATCCAGCCTATAGCGGTTGCATTCTCGTGGCCGGCAAGAACTTTGGTTCGGGCTCCAGTCGCGAACATGCTGCCTGGGCCATCGCGGGATATGGCTTCCGTGTAGTTATCTCCAGCTTCTTTGCCGACATACACAAGAACAACGAACTGAACAACTTCGTCCTGCCCGTAGTGGTGAGCGAAAATTTCCTGAAAGAACTGTTCGAAAGCATTGCCGTCGACCCAAAGACCGAGGTCGAAGTGAACTTGCCCGCTCAGACCGTGACCAACAAGGCAACGGGCCGCAGCGAAACCTTCGAAATCAATGCCTACAAGAAGCATTGCCTGATGAACGGGCTGGACGACATCGACTTCCTTGTGGAGAATAAAGACAAGATAGAAGCATGGGAAAGCAAGTCAAAATAGAAATCATGGACACCACCCTGCGCGACGGGGAGCAAACCAGCGGCGTGTCCTTCGTTCCCCACGAGAAGCTGATGATAGCCCGTCTGCTGCTTGAGGAATTGAAGGTAGACCGTGTGGAGGTCGCTTCCGCCCGCGTGTCCGACGGTGAGGCCGATGCCGTGCGCATGATTTGCGGCTGGGCTGCCCGACACGGCCTGTTGCAGCGTGTCGAGGTACTGGGCTTCGTGGACGGGCATGCGTCCGTCGACTGGATACACGCTGCGGGGTGCCGTGTCATCAACCTGCTGTGCAAAGGCTCGCTCAAGCACTGTACCTACCAGCTCAAGAAGACGCCCGAGGAGCACATTGCCGACATCTGTGCGGTGGTGGACTACGCCGAAGGACGGGACATGGAAGTCAACGTTTACCTGGAAGATTGGAGCAACGGCATGAAAGAATCGCCGGACTATGTCTTCCGGCTGATGGACACTCTTGCAGGCACCGGCATTCGCCGCTTCATGCTGCCCGACACATTGGGCATCCTTAATCCCTTGCAGGTCATCGAATACATGCGCAAGATGAAGAAGCATTATCCCCAGGCGCACTTCGACTTCCATGCCCACAACGATTACGACCTTGCCGTGTCCAACGTGCTGGCCGCCGTGCTGAGTGGCTGTCGTGGCTTGCACACCACCATCAACGGCTTGGGCGAACGTGCGGGCAACGCACCTTTGGCCAGCGTGCAGGCCATCCTGAAGGATCACTTTAATGCACTGACCGGCATAGACGAAAGCCGTCTGAACGAAGTGAGTCGCGTTGTGGAGTCGTACTCCGGCATTGCCATTCCCGCCAACAAGCCCATTGTCGGCGAAAACGTCTTCACGCAGGTGGCGGGCGTACATGCCGACGGCGACAACAAACGCAACCTCTACTACAACGATCTGTTGCCCGAACGCTTCGGACGCCGCCGCGAATATGCTTTGGGCAAGAACTCCGGCAAGGCCAACATCCGAAAGAATTTGGAAGACTTGGGGCTACAACTCGACGATGAGTCGATGCGCAAGGTCACCGAACGTATCATCGAGCTGGGCGACAAGAAGGAGCTTGTCACGCAGGAAGACTTGCCCTACATCGTCTCCGACGTGTTGAAGCATGATGTCCGCACCGAGCGCGTCAAGCTCAAAAGCTACATCGTCAACTTAGCATACGGGCTGAAGCCGATGGCTACCATCAAAGTAGAGGTGAACGGTAAGGAGTACGAGGAAAACAGCAGCGGCGACGGCCAGTACGATGCCTTCGTCCGCGCCCTGCGCAAGGTGTACAAGGGTACGCTGGGCCGACGCTTCCCGATGCTGACGAACTACGCCGTGAGTATCCCGCCCGGCGGGCGTACAGATGCTTTCGTGCAGACGGTTATCACGTGGAGCTTCGACGACAAGGTGTTCCGCACCCGCGGACTGGATGCCGACCAGACGGAGGCTGCCATCAAAGCCACGATGAAGATGCTGAATCTCATCGAGGACAGTTATGACGAGGTTCCGGCAGCACCCTCGCAAAACACGAGCTTGTAGCTGAAACTGCACAGGCGTGTTTTTCAATTCCCTTCAGGGATAGGTCGGGAAGCGGCCGACTTTTAAGAAAAATTAGAGCCGGAGATATGGAATAAAATGCTTATTTTGAGTGTCGAAACAAAGAAAAAATATGAAAAAGATAAGCCTGAAACTTTGGCAGCGCTACGTGCTGGTGTTCCTCTTGCTGCTGGCCATTAATGGTTTTCTGCGTTGGATAAGCCCCGGTGAGGAGTGGAAGGACGGCAATCTGCTGGTTAGTCTTGTGGCGACAGCCCTGCTCACCGTAGGCTTTATCGCCGGTGACCGCCTGCGCCGCAAGAACAGGAAGTATAAGAATAAGGTAGAAGAATTACTAAAAAACAACGAATAAACAATATGGAACTGAAAGTAGCAGTATTGGCCGGTGACGGTATCGGCCCCGAAATATCCGCCGTAGGCGTGGATGTAATGACCGCCGTATGCGAGAAGTTTGGTCACAAGGTGTCATACGAATATGCCCTCTGTGGTGCGCATGCCATCGACGAAGTGGGTGACCCTTTCCCCGAAGAAACCTATCGGATATGCAAGAACGCCGACGCTGTTCTCTTCTCCGCTGTGGGCGATCCTAAGTTCGACAACGACCCTACGGCCAAGGTGCGCCCTGAACAAGGTCTGCTGGCCATGCGCAAGAAGTTGGGGCTTTTTGCTAACATCCGCCCCGTACAGACCTTCAAGTGCCTTCTGCACAAGTCGCCCTTGCGTGCCGAGCTGGTAGAAGACGCCGACTTCCTCTGCATCCGCGAACTGACGGGCGGCATGTATTTCGGCGAGAAGTATCAGGACAACGACAAGGCTTGGGACACGAATTACTACACACGTCCCGAAGTGGAGCGCATTCTGCGTGTAGGTTTCGAGTATGCCATGAAGCGCCGCAAGCACTTGACGGTGGTGGATAAGGCCAACGTGCTGGCTTCCTCCCGCCTCTGGCGCCAAATAGCTCAGGAGATGGCTCCGCAATATCCTGAAGTGACGACCGACTACATGTTCGTCGACAACGCCGCCATGAAGATGATACAGGAACCGCGCTTCTTCGATGTGATGGTGACCGAGAACACCTTCGGCGACATCCTGACGGACGAAGGCTCCGTTATCAGCGGTTCGATGGGTCTGCTTCCTTCGGCCTCTACGGGCGAGAGTACGCCGGTCTTTGAGCCTATTCACGGTTCGTGGCCGCAGGCCAAGGGGCTGAACATCGCCAATCCGCTGGCACAGGTGTTGTCCGTAGCCATGCTCTTCGAATATTTCAACCTCAAAGAAGAAGGTGCACTCATCCGTCGTGCCGTCGATGCTTCGCTCGATGCCAACGTCCGCACACCTGAAATACAGGTGGAAGGCGGAGCCAAGTATGGTACGAAGGAAGTCGGTGCTTGGCTGGTAGATTATCTGAAGAAAGCCTGACACGCCATGATAGCTCGAAATCTTATCGACCTCGTAGGCCGTACACCTCTGATGGAGCTTGCGGCCTACAGCCGTCTGCATGGCCTGACATGCCCGTTGGTGGCAAAGCTGGAGATGTTTAATCCTTCGGGCAGTGTCAAGGCACGTACAGCCCTTGCCATGATCGAGGATGCTGAGACGCGCGGTCTGTTGAAGCCGGGGGCTACCTTGATTGAACCTACCAGCGGCAATACAGGCATCGGTCTGGCTATGGTGGCAACCATTAAGGGGTATCGCCTTGTACTCACCATGCCCGAAACCATGAGTCTCGAACGACGTAATCTGCTGAAGGCGTTGGGTGCCGAAATTGTACTGACACCTGGTGCCGAAGGTATGGCCGGTTCCATTGCCAAGGCCGAGGCTCTGCGCAATGCTACGCCCGATGCCGTCATCCTCCAGCAGTTCGATAATCCCTCGAATGCAGCCGTGCACGAACGTACTACCGGCGAGGAAGTGTGGGCCGATACGGACGGACAAGTCGATGTCTTTGTGGCCGGGGTAGGTACGGGCGGTACTGTCAGTGGTGTTGCCCGTGCCCTGAAGAAACATAATGCCGCTGTACGCATCGTGGCCGTCGAGCCGGCTTCGTCGCCCGTACTTGAAGGCGGCAAGGCGGGACCGCATCGTTTGCAGGGCATCGGGGCCAATTTTGTTCCCGGCAACTATGATGCCTCTGTCGTCGACGAAGTATTTCCTGTGTCCGACGACGACGCCTTCCGTGCCGCCCGCGAACTGGCTGCTGCCGAAGGTCTGTTAGCAGGTATCTCTTCGGGTGCCGCCCTTCATGCCGCCTGCACTTTGGCCCAGCGGCCCGACTTGCAGGGCAGGCACATCGTAGTGCTCCTGCCCGATACGGGCGAACGCTATCTGTCGACGGGATTGTATTGACCGTGCGTAGTTTATACATCATATATATCGTTGAATAGATATGAAGAAATTCGCCCTATCCGTCCTTTTGACCCTAATTCCCTGTCTTTCGGTTCTGTCGCAAACCTATGACGAATGGTGTGAACGGGCCGTAGTCGCTACTGAGGAAGATAGCCTTGAATTGGCAGAGAAGTGCATTCGTCAGGCCTTGCAGCTGGAGCCTGCCAATCCGCGCAATGCTCTTCTCTTCTCCAATTTGGGTACCATTCAGCGCAGCCGGCATCGTTACGAGCAGGCTTTGGAATCTTATCGAATGGCTTTGAACATGGCTCCCATGTCCGTACCGATTTTGATGAATCATGCTACGCTTTCGCTCGAACTGGGACAGAATGACAAGGCACGTGCAGACTATTCGCAGGTTATCGAGATAGAGCCTCACAACGTGGAAGCATTGCTGATGCGGGCCTATATTTATATGCAGCAGCGTGATTACAAGTTTGCCCGCCTTGATTACGATACGCTTCTGAAGATAGATCCGCAGCATTATAACGTTCGTTTGGGATTGGCTGCCTTGTATCAAAGAGAAATTCGTTATGATGAAGCGTTGGTCGTGTTGGACGGTATGTTGGCCGATAAAGGCGGGACGACGCCTTATACTACGGATGAATTGGCTGCCGTTCGTGTGGCTCGTGCCGGTGTGGAACTTGATATGTTGAAGCCCGATCAGGCCTTGCTGGATTTGGATGAGGCCATTCGCCTTGACCCCCGGCAATCGGAAGCCTATCTGATGCGTGGCCGTGTGCATCTGATGTTGAAAAAGAAAGCATTGGCCAAGCGCGATTTAGAGAAAGCCGTATCATTGGGCATACCTCAAAGTGAAGTGCGCGAATTGATGAACCAATGCAAATAGGAGAGTGGAATGTCGGACGAAGAGCGATGAACTTCACAGACTCTTTCCCATAATACGGGGTTGAACCCATCAGTTGCTGTCAGCTTTTTTTCTTAAATAAAGATACCGTAATTATTCGAATATCCGTTTCTTTCTTCTCACGAATAATGTGAAAAAGCTTTTCCGTTTTTAAAGGAGTTGTTGACTATTTATTCCTTTAATCAACTTTTTATCCTTTTAGCGTTGAAAAAAAAGTACTGGAATTCTTGCATGTTTCAAAAAAAAAACAGATTTTTGTCAAGCCTAAGAATGGGCAAATAATGTACAACCCCTAACCAATTTTATTTGATGAGTGATTTAAAAAACAAAACGCAAGAAGAAACTCCGAAGAAGTCCCCTTACAATTTGCGTGAGAAAAAAGAAAAGAATGCGGCTTATCGCGCATTGATCCGTCCAGAACTGGCTGACGAACTGTATGACAAGATCCTTAATATCATTGTTGTGCAGAAGAAGTACAGAGATCGTGACTATTCTGCCAAAGACTTGGCAAAAGAATTGGAAACCAATACCCGTTATTTGTCTGCTGTGGTCAATTCCCGTTTTGGTATGAACTATTCTTGCCTTTTGAACGAATATCGTGTGAAGGAAGCTATGAATCTGCTGAAGGACAAGCGATATGCCGACAAGAATGTGGAGGAAATCAGTATGATGGTAGGTTTTGCCAATCGTCAGTCTTTCTATGCTGCTTTCTATAAGAATGTAGGCGAAACTCCTAACTCCTACCGCAAGAGATATGCGGAGAAAAAGAAATAATCCGACTCCTGAAAGGAGATAGATTAAAAGGAAATATTTGGGGATTTCCCTCTTCCCCGAATACTTCCTTTTTTATTTGTAATCTCAATAAGCTGATTAGATATGAAGAAGTGTTTTTTTTCGATGGCAGCCGCCTTGTCAATGCTGACAGCATGCGGAGGCGCTCCCCAAACGACTGCTGAGGCAGAAAAATTTGATTATAACGTGGAACAATTTGCAGATTTACAGATTTTACGCTATCGCGTGCCTGGATTTGAAGAACTCTCACTCCGGCAAAAACAATTGGTTTATTATCTGACAGAAGCCGCTTTGCAAGGTCGGGATATTCTCTTTGATCAGAATGGCAAGTACAATCTTCGCATCCGCAAGGCACTGGAGGCCGTTTATACAGGTTACAAGGGCGACAAGCACTCAGCCGACTTCAAGGCGCTGGAGGTTTATCTCAAACGTGTATGGTTCTCCAACGGCATCCACCATCACTACGGATGCGAGAAGTTCGTGCCGGGCTTCACTCCCGAATTCTTCAGGCAGGCCTTGGCCGATGTCGATGCTTCCCAACTCCCTTTGGCCGAAGGTCAGACGCCGGAGCAATTCTGCGACGAGATTTTCCCCGTCATCTTCGACCCTGCCGTGATGCCCAAGCGTGTCAATCAGGCCGATGGCGAAGACTTGGTGCTTACTTCTGCCTGCAACTACTATGAGGGCGTGACGCAGAAGGAGGCCGAAGACTTCTACAACGCACGGAAGGATCCCAAGGACGAAACGCCCGTTTCCTATGGACTAAACAGCCGTTTGGTGAAGGAAAACGGCCGTGTTCAGGAAAAGGTTTGGAAAGTAGGCGGGCTTTATGGGCAGGCACTCGAAAAGATTGTCTACTGGTTGAAGAAGGCAGAAGGCGTAGCCGAGACACCCGAACAGAAGGCTGTCATTGCCAAACTGGTGGAATACTACGAGACGGGCGACCTGAAGGCCTTCGACGACTATGCCATCTTGTGGGTGAAAGACCTGAACTCGCGTGTGGACTTCGTGAACGGCTTTACCGAGAGCTATGGCGACCCGCTGGGTATGAAGGCCAGCTGGGAGTCGCTCGTCAACTTCAAGGATCTCGAAGCTACCCGCCGCACAGAAATCATCAGCGCCAATGCCCAGTGGTTCGAAGACCATTCGCCCGTAGACAAGCAATTCAAGAAAGAAGAAGTGAAGGGCGTTTCGGCCAAAGTTATCACTGCCGCCATTCTGGCGGGTGACCTCTATCCCTCTACGGCCATCGGCATCAACCTGCCCAATGCCAACTGGATACGCAGCCTGCACGGCTCCAAGTCGGTGACCATCGGCAACATTACCGATGCTTACAACAAGGCCGCGCATGGCAACGGATTTAACGAAGAGTTTGTTTACAGTCAGGCCGAACTGGACAATATCAACAAGTATGCCGACCTGACCGACGAGCTTCACACCGACCTCCATGAGTGTCTCGGTCACGGTTCGGGCAAGTTGCTTCCGGGCGTTGACCCCGATGCGCTGAAGGCTTATGGCTCTACCATCGAAGAAGCCCGCGCCGACCTCTTCGGTCTCTATTACGTGGCCGACCCCAAATTGGTTGAATTGGGACTCCTGCCCAATGCCGATGCCTACAAATCCCAGTTCTATACCTACCTGATGAACGGCCTGATGACCCAGCTGGTGCGTATCGAACCGGGCAACCAGATTGAGGAAGCCCACATGCGCAACCGTGCTCTCATTGCCCGTTGGGTATGCGAGAAGGGAGCGGCCGACAAGGTGGTCGAACTGAAGAAGAAGGATGGCAAGACCTATGTGGTGGTGAACGACTATGCCAAAGTGCGTACCCTCTTCGGCGAACTGCTGGCCGAAATCCAGCGCATCAAGTCGACGGGCGACTTTGAAGGGGCCCGCCGGTTGGTGGAAAACTATGCCGTGAAGGTGGATCCCGAACTGCATGCCGAAGTGCTCGAACGCTATAAGAAACTGAACCTGGCTCCCTACAAGGGCTTTGTCAATCCGAAGTACGAGGCCGTGACCGATGCCGACGGAAACATCACCGACGTGAAGGTGACCTACGACGAAGGCTACGCCGAGCAGATGCTCCGCTATAGCAAGGATTATGCAGCCTTGCCTTACGTCAACGAATAAGGCCCGGCGCACGCTATACCTCTGTCTTCGGGCTTTGTCTGCGTTTGAATTATGGACTTACACGAACAGCTGAAAGATATTAAGACACGGCTCCGCCTCTCGATGAACGGTGCCGTGTCGCAGAGCATGCGCGAGAAGGGGCTTGTCTACAAACTGAACTTCGGCGTCGAACTGCCCCGCATCAAGAGCATTGCCGCCGCCTATGAGAAAGACCATGCCCTGGCCCAAGCCTTGTGGAAGGAAGACATCCGCGAGTGCAAGATACTGGCCGGCCTGCTCCAGCCTGTCGATACCTTCTTGCCGGAGATTGCCGACATCTGGGTAGACACCATGCACACGGTCGAGATAGCCGAACTTACGTCGATGAACCTTTTCCAATACCTGCCTTATGCGCCTGCCAAGTCCTTTCGCTGGATAGCCGACGAGCGCGAGCTGGCGCAGGTATGCGGCTTCCTTACCATTGCCCGCCTGCTTCAGAAGAAGGGCGACATGGAAGACCGGGTGGCCAATGAGTTCCTCGACCAGGCGGTTTGCGCCTTTCTGTCGGGAGGCTATCATGTACGCAATGCCGTGACGGCCGCTCTCCGACGCTTCATGCAACACAGCGAAAACCATGCCTTCAGGGTTTGCCGCCGTGTGGAGGAGATGAAGAATTCTTCCCGTGAACCGGAACAGCTCCTATATGGTCTGGTCAGGGATGAAGTGGAGGGATTGACGGACTGAAAAGAATACCTGTTCAAAAAAGAAAGGACTGCGCCCAAAAGTTTTTTTGTCTGACCTTTGGAGTGCAGTTCTTTTTTTATATTTTTGCCGTGCAAGAGTAGAGACTCTGTACGAATATATTAGAATTTAAGAGGCGTTATGTCCTTCTTCTTGTAAATGCGAAGCCTGAGAAACTTCAAAAAAGTGAACAAGAAAGGGTCGTAATGGTCTCCGCGCATACGCGTGGGGCTGTTATTCCTACATCTGTTCACAAAGGTTTTCTCAGGGCCTGCATTTTAAGACGTGGTGCATACAGTTCCACGCTTCGTGCTTTATAAACATATCTTTTTGGGGGCTGGAAAGATAATAAAATGTGCATTGTGATGGAAAATGCGTTATGTCCTGAATGTGGGAGAAAATTGTTGGTAGACAAGTGTCTGAGTGAAACAGATGCCGTAATGAAGTGTAAGCATTGCGAAAAGACCTTTAATATTTCTTTTGATGAGAAAACATTTCCCGCTAAGTTCAATTCTTTCAACTGGGGAGCCTTCTTAATAGGGTGGATTTGGTGCCTCTTCAATGGGAAAATATGGTTGGGAATTCTGCTATTTTTGATGCGTTTCTTTTATAATGATTTTAATAATATACCACATATTGTATTGGCATATTTTGTTTTCGTTCTTGTCATAGGGATTAATTTAGGTAGAAAAGGGAATAAAATAGCTTGGAACCATAAGGAATGGAAGTCGGTGGAAGCATTTGAGAAAGCACAAAAGAGCTGGATGATTGCAGGAATTATCATTAATGTTCTTGTTTTTGTTTTAGCTTTCATAAGAGGGTAATCCTTTAATTTTGTTTGGTCATGGAAAGCGAAGAATGTAAACATGAGAATAAAGAATGTCGGGTGGACGATAAAAAAGGGGAAAAGAAAAATCCGGCAGGTTCCGGCAAAAAGCAGACAGATAGTTATTGGTTCCCATTATCCGAAGGCTACAAAAGATTGTTACTTGTGTTATGGATTGTATCATCATCAATCGTAACAGGAGTAACAATAGGATGGAATGATAATCCCATCGTTGTGTTCTTATTTTATTTTATTGTGGAATTTATATCATACTTGGTTGCAATTTGGGTGTATCAAGGTTTTAGAAAAGCAAATAATAAAAAACGATGTAGTTCGGATGGTCGGTGAGAGATTAGAATGTTTAAATGTGAAATTAAAGTTAGTTAGTGATGGGAAAACTTTTGTTAGTAATTCTAGGTTGGGTGCTGGGACTTGCTATTCCTATAGTGCTTACTTGTCTTCTTGCTGCTTGGTTGTGTGATATTGATCCAGAGAAAACCTATACTTGGTATTCTGGGATGTGGCATGGATTGTTTTGTATCCCGAATTGGATAAGGTCTTTTTTCTCGGATGATGTGCTTTGTAAAGCCAATAATTATACGACAGCCTATAATGTTTGGTGGTGGATTGTGTTTCTTGACTCGCTGCTTTTCATGTTTATAGGGAAACGGAGATGAAGGTGAGAAATTACTGTGTTATGATATGAAACGATATTATCCTGTCTTGGCAATAGCATTATTGGTGTGTCTGCTGCCTATGCCGTATGGCTACTATGTCTTGATACGATTTGTGTCTGCCATTGCGTTTGGAATGATGGCTTATGAATATTACCACCAAAAACAGAAAAAACTGTACGTGGTGACGCTTGGATTGACACTGTTGTTTCAGCCGTTGGTGAAAATTCCGTTGGGACGCGAGGTCTGGAACCTTGTAGACGTGCTCTGTGCCGTTTTCCTGCTTTATCTGTTTTGGCGGAAGAAGCGCACCTGATGCTCAGAGAATATGAAACAAACAAGCTGATAAACCCGCATGCAGCGTTTTGTCAGCCTGTTTGTGTTTTCAGGAAATCGGGGGGAGGTATTACAGCGGGCTTCCGCCATCTCCGTCGTCACTCTCTTCTGACGAAGGGTCGGACTTTATCTTGTCGTATTCAATCCATTCGATGCCTTTACTCACCATGTTGCGTGTGGCTGCGCCGGGAGAGGTGGGGTAGGTGGTTTCGGGAGTGAAGTTCACCTTCACGTGTTGCAGCTGCGACTGAAAGTTGAAGTCTTCTTCGTTGCTCACGCCTTTGGTGTTCAGACCTAAGCGGAACGACCCCAGCCCGTCCAGTTTGACGCTTTTGCCTTGCGCCATGTATTGCGACATGACGTCGGCCATTTCTGCCAATACGGCTTTCACGTCGGTTTTGGTGACGGTACTCCGGTTCGACAGCGCTTCGGCTATCTGGTCGGTGCTGACTGCGCTGCCTACGGTGACAGCTCTGGGATAATAGACTTTGGTTTTTTCGTTATAGAATTTTTTGTAGAATGCCATTGTAAATGTTTTTTATGTTTGGGAAATTTGGAACAATGTTTGTCTGATGGCCCATTTGGCGGTGTCTGTCGGGGGATGTCGTTATGGACAAATGGGCATGTGACGCCGATTTTGGGTTATATGCGTATCATGGGATAGGGTAGAGAGGTGGATTTGCGAATTATTTTTACATCCTGTCGTTCCGTTTCATCGCGTCTTCTGTCCTCTCTGTATGCTATAACGCATAAAATCGGTGTTGGTTGGCTTGTTTTTAACTAAGTTTATGTTTAATTAAAAGATTTTAATAGCTTTTCCTCCTACATTTGCAACAAAAACAATGGAGCAAATGTAAAACCTCGTTGAAGTACTTCAGTGAGAGTAGGGAGTGCCCAGGGAAGTGTTGCTTGCTCTACGATTAAATAGTTAAAATTCAGCTCTTAACATGCGCGGGTGGACTTGCCTACTCATGTGAGTTTGAACTATAAGGCATTCGGTGTTCTGGACTGGGAACAGCGGAAAAACTATCTTCAAAGGGGCTGTAATTTAGAATTTTTTTGACAAAAAAAATTTGACAGGAGAGGTATTTCGGAAGGCATCAAGCCATCGAAAAGGGGAGGTGTGTGCCATATAGGCGTTTTTACGCAGATTTCGAAAATCCCCGATTTCGTTTTTCTTGCTAAGGGGGTCTCCCCTCTAAAGACCTGTTTTGTAAAGCAAAATCGTAAAAATATTACAAAAAAAGCCAACCTTCTTCGATATTCTTCGTTACTACTTATTGAGTAGTGAAGTAGTAGTGAGTAGTAGAGTAGTAAGTAAGCACTTAAGTAGTGATGCTAAAGTAAGCAGTCATAAGTAAGTATATTCAGTAAGTATATCAGTACTATTCTAAAGTAAGTGACTATACTAAGTGATTACTTACAGATAGAACAGACCTTACTTAAGATGATAGTCTTACTACTTAGGAATACTAATCTGGCTTACTTTGTCTGTACAGTCCTGTTTCGGGAATTGTTTTATCTCTTCTTTTTCTCTGTCGTTTCAAAAGAAAAATATTCCTATTATCACTTGCTTTGCCCCCCCCTTAACCTCGTTTATACATCTGTCCCCAAAACTGCCGAATCGCAGCAACGCCTATGTGGCCCCTCTCTCGTGCTGTCGGTGTTTCGTCAGAGATGTAATCGGCAATATCCATAAAATCAACCTGTTAGGAAAAAGATTTTCGTCAAGGCATAAATAATTCGATGTTTCAGGTTGGAACTATAAAACTTTTGCTACCTTTGCAGCCGAAATGGTTGCTCTGCCGTCCAAAAGTGGCGGCATGAAGGAGCATCAAAAGGGAATGAGGTGTGATTCCTCGACAGTACCCGCTGCTGTAATTCCCGTTCTGTGACGACGCACATTCGTTATCGAACAAGGTTTTTCGCAACCTGCCACTGGTCTCCTGAAGACTGGGAAGGCGCGATTGAACCGGGATAAGTCAGAAGACCTGCCATTTTCGCCAAGTGATACCGCCTGCGGGACTATGGGCTTAGGTTGTCTGACTTCTTACCTCGTAAGTTGTTTTTTACGACTATGATTCTATCTGTTCCCGTTACCGCTTCACTGAGCGTTATCGGGAATATTTATTTTTTTAATATCAGATAAAAACAACACGAGTATGAAAAAGTATTTATGCCACTTTGGAGCTATGGCAGCTGTAGCAGTTGCCTCCGCAGTGTTCACGGGATGTTCATCCGACGATGATTTCCTGTCTCCGTATGAAGAGAGTGCGATTCAAACCCGCGCAACGAATTCTACCAATGCGATTATCAATTTTGATAACGCACCGGCTGACGTGATGGCTTCCGATCGGTATGGAGCTAACCTCTATTCGGCAACCGCAGGTGGGAAACAAGTAACGACCGGCTACCTGACTCAAATAGGTGAATCCGGTACGTACATTCAGTTCCCGATTAACTATTTGAAACAGGAATGGGTAACCGGACAGCCTTGGGAATATGAATTTTGGAATGGTGGTTTTGCTATCTCTAACTTCCATAACATGACACAAGGTGATTATCAGAATCAATGCAGCGTTTATGATGAGAAGGGCGGTATCAATGGTTCTAATTTTGCGGTAGCATTTGGATATAGTGATTCCTATAATGATCCGAACAAGACCTACAGCAAATGCGCCAAAATATATCTTACAAATGAGACTGGATATAGGGTCGTAGAAGAAGACGAACCGGTTGAAGGAGAAGCAAAAAAAGGTATATTTAACAGCGTATATGTATGTAATACGACTTACACCTACTTGGTTATGAAGAATGGCAATTCATTCACAACCGACGGAAAATCACTAGAAGAGCAAAATGGGTGGTTTAAAGTTGTTTTTATTGGATTTGATGATGCCAATAAGCAGACAGGTTCTGTTGATTATTATCTTGCCAATTATGCGTCCAATCAAAATACGGATTTGGAAAATGCTATTCGTATGGGATGGAACAAGGTCGATTTAACGAACTTAGGAACAGATGTATCTAAGGTAGTGATTAATTTCGAGGGATCTGACACTGGTGATTACGGACTGAATACGCCGACCTATGTTGCTATAGATAATCTGGATGTAACTGTAAACTAACATCAACATGAAGAAGTATTTGCTTTTATTCTCCATAGCGGTATTTTTATTTTCTTGCAACAAGGACGAGGAAATATCGCAAGACGTGACCGTTTCCCCTGTCATTGAGTTAGACAGCGAGGACGGTATTTACGTGGTAAAGATAGGAAAAGAGGTCGTTATCGAGCCGACCTATCAAAATGTCGATTACGCCGTTTATTCATGGAAATGCAACGGCCGCATTATTTCCGATGAACCGCAACTAAGATACACTTTCGACGAATGCGGATCGTATTACGTTACTCTGCGGGTGGATACGAAAGACGCCAGTGCGGAAGAAGAGATTCGCGTAGATGTCAATGAACTCGCACCTCCCGTCATTTCACTGGTAACACCTACGACGGGACTCAAAGTTGTTGCGGGACGTGAATACATCCTTACCCCCGACATTCAAAATGCTGAAGGAGCTACATGCTTGTGGACTCTTGACGGGAAAGAGGTCGGCACAGGAAACACCTATACATTCAAGCAGGATGAATTGGGAACTTATGAACTGACTCTGACCGTTACGAATGAAGACGGCAAAACGGAAAAGACAATCACAATCGAGGTGGTTGATAAACTTCCGATTGTAATAGACATTCCGTCATCTTTGTACTTTGCCGAAGATAACACGAAATATGTAGAATTGGGTCGTACACTGTTTATTCGTCCCTACGTGTCGGTAAATGCCGAACCTTCCTACCAGTGGAGTTTGGACGGACAGAAAATCGACGGAGCTGATGCGCTGATATACGGATTCAAACCGACTCAAACCGGAGAATACACACTTACTTTTACGGTGAAATACAATAGTCAAGATACAAAGGCAGCCGTTCTTACCCGGAATATTTCGGTATCTGGCGTAGATGAAGTCAGCGTCGATATTCCGGTAAAATGTTGTGAAGCAGCCGATAAAAGAACGTTTGCTGCCGGAAACTCCATCTACAGCAATAAGGTATATGAATTTGTTCCTGCTCCCGGACAATTCGTGAACGAAACGAATACAGCGGGTTTCAACGGTGAAAACACGCATGAGGCTGCCTGTGCTTATGCCCAAAAACGCCTCGATAATGAAAAATATGTTTCTCTCGGCGGTTGGGGCGGATATATCGTAGTCGGCTTCGACCACAGCATCGAGAATAAAGGCAACTACGATTTCTCGATTAAGGGGAATGCTTTCGATTCATCGAATGAACCGGGTATCGTCTGGGTCATGCAGGATGTCAATGGGGACGGCTTACCCAACGATGAGTGGTACGAATTGAAAGGATCGGAATACGGGAAGCCCGAAACCATTCAGGACTACGTAGTGACCTATTTCCGTCCCGGTCCTAATATGGATACTCAATGGCAGGATAATTACGGAAATAAAGGCAAAATAAGTAGGCTTGCTGATTATCATCCTCAAGAATTCTATTATCCGTTATGGATTGACACTGATTCATATACTCTTTATGGCACCTGCTTGAAACATCGAACCGAACGCTCTTCCGAAACAGGAATGTGGAGCAGTAATCCGTTCGGATGGGGATATGCCGATAATATCGGAGATGACATGCCGAATAAAAACAATCCTTCGGCGACGGCATTAGCTAATTATTTTAAGATTTCAGATGCGGTCGATATAAACGGGAATGCAGTAAATCTAACCCATATTGACTTTGTAAAAGTTCAAACAGGCGTGAATGTAACCGCAGGCTGGCTCGGGGAGAATTCCACAGAAGTTTTTAAATTTTGCGATGAAAACAATAAACAATAAATTCAAATGGACAAAATAAATCATCTTATCATATCTATATTGACGGTATTCTGCCTGGTAAGTTGCAATGACGATGATAATGGGTTAGAATTTGAAGGTGCGGATAATTTCATTACATCTTTTGAACTTACTGTTGACGGAATTTCTTATCAAGCAGACATAACCGGTGAAAAGATTACCGTTCATGTTCCGTATAATGTAAATCTTGATGGAGCAACAGCACAGGTTTCTTTTTGCGAAGGTTCTACGATAAATCCCAATCCTGCCACAATCACTGATTGGAACAACGAATGGAAATTTATCGTCACATCCCAATCAGGAGCAAGTCGTGTTTATCACTATACGTATGACTATGGTGATATTTTTGAAAGTAATAGTGTTGTGCTTGCCACACAAGAACAAGTCGATAAATTCCCAGCCAAAGGGATTAATCGGATTAATGGCAGTCTCACTATCGGAACAGAAAACGGAGAAGACATTACGAATCTGGATGGATTGAAAGACTTGGTGTCGATAAGTAATTCGCTTATCATAAATCCGTCATATAAAGGACAGGATTTGGCTGGATTGGAAAATCTTACAACAATTGGAGCATTCAAACTTGGCACTCCTAATTCTGTGAGTAAAAACACTACGCTGACTTCTATCAAGCTGCCGGCTCTTACTAAAATTATAGGCGATTTTATAGTCAATAGCCAGGTGGTGGAATCTGTCTCGATGCCTAAATTACAAACAATAGAAGAAGGAACCATCATTATATCCGATGCTCTTCTCGATATTGATGCCGGAACCTTGTCGAATGTGGGAGCATCCCTGATTCTTAGAGGTTCTACTATTCAAAAAGGCACTGCATCTACTGAAGCCATTGTTTTTGCCTCTCTTTCTAAAATCGGTGGAGATTTGGATGTGCGCTATTTCCCTGAAATACAAGGATTATATTTGCCTCGGTTGGCTGATGTTTCAGGAACAATAAGTTTAAATGAATTACCCACTTTAGGTAGTTTTGCCGCCACTGAATTGCGTTCTATCGGAGGATTAAACATAGCTGCGTGCAAATCCCTTTCACAAATTGAATTGCCGAGTATGGTTTCTTGCGGTGAAATGAATATAGATGCTTCCAATGTCAATAAATTGAACATATCTTCTTTAACCGAAATTAAAGGGAATGTTACATTGTCGAATTTATTAATTGAAGACTTGGATATTTCAAGAATAGATTTTAACGGATATTCTTTAACGATTAAATGCAGTGAATTAAAGAATATAGTCGGTACTGACGTGTTTAATGGAAGTATTCATCTATTACCTTCTCAGTGTACTCTTCCAGAGTTTGTAATTAATGGCATTAAAACAATTAATGGTGATTTTGAAGCAAAAGACTATTTTTATGTGAGAAATTTCGTAATGCCGTTTGAAAAAATTGAAGGTGATTTGATATTAGCTTTAAATACGGGTTCTACAAAAGAAATTCAATTGGTCGATTTCTCTAATTTATGTGAAATCAATGGCAATTTCAGCCTTGCAAAGTCTGATAATAAAAATGTCGGGCGATTTTCATTTAGTAGGCTAAAGCATGTTAAGGGATTGTGCAATATAAGTACAGAAAAGATATCTGAGGTTATTGAGTTTCCTCAATTGAAGGAAATAGGCACTAATAGCTCAGATACTCATATATTTAATATAAGTTTTGCAAACATCGTTTGTCCCAATTTGAAATCGGTTTATGGATCATTGGACATACAAACGGGACGAACAAAAAATCTTCTTGCTAAAAGTATCGGTTATCCCAACATAGAGATAATCAGTAACAATTTAATAATAGAATCAAATTTGGACTATGAGAGTAATAACGTTATCAAAGACATAACTCTACCTAAATTAACCCAAGTTAATAAGGTGTCTATTTCCCGGCAAGAAGGGTTAAACGACTTTAGTACTTTCAAATATCTTTTCGAGAACAACATTCTTACGGAAGCATCTCAATGGATTGTAACAAAGTGCGGCTACAACCCTACCTTCCAAGACATGAAGGAAGGTCGGTATACGCCTGCCGAATAGGTATAACGAAACAATAAATTTTCTGCCAACCCTCGGTATGGGTGCCGTAAGGTACACATACCGGGGATTCACCATAATAATAACGATATGACCCGTCACAAACTGAAATACCTGCTGTGGAGCGTTGTTGTGTCACTGTTTCTGTCTTCCTGCATGGAATGGGACTACGGCGAGGCTATGGAGGAATTCAATGCCTCCGGCGCCGGGTTGTTCATCACCAACGAAGGTAATTTCCAGTACGGCAACGCCACCCTCAGCTACTACGACCCCGTGACCAGACAGGTGCAAAACGAAGTGTTTTTCCGCGCCAACGGCATGAAGCTCGGCGACGTGGCGCAGTCGATGTGCATACACGATAACAAAGGTTGGGTGGTGGTGAACAACTCGCACGTCATCTTCGCCATCGACCTCAATACGTTCAAGGAAGTGGGACGCATAGAGAACCTTACCTCGCCGCGCTATATCCATTTCCTAAGCGACGAGAAGGCCTACGTCACGCAACTTTGGGACAACCGCATTTTCATCGTCAATCCGAAGAAATACGAAATAACCGGTTACATTCAGGTGCCGGATATGACAATGGAGAGCGGCTCGACCGAACAGATGGTCCAATACGGCAAGTACGTCTACTGCAACTGCTGGAGCTACCAGAACCGCATTATCAAAATTGACACCGAGACCGACCAAGTTGTTGATGAACTGAAAGTGGGCATCCAGCCGACTTCACTCGTAATGGATAAGTATGATAAGATGTGGACTGTGACCGACGGCGGTTATGAAGGCTCGCCATACGGTTACGAAGCCCCGTCGCTCTATTGCATCGACGCGGCGACATTCAAGGTGGAGAAACAGTTCAAGTTCAAGAAAGGCGACTGGCCTTCGGAGGTACAACTCAACGGCGAGCGTGACAGACTCTACTGGATAAACAACGACGTCTGGAGCATGGACGTGACGGCAAACCGTGTCCCGGTACGTCCGTTCCTCGAATACCGCGACACCAAGTATTACGGGCTGACCGTAAATCCTGCGAACGGCGAGGTATATGTTGCGGACGCTATCGACTACCAACAGCAGGGCAAGGTCTACCGCTACTCACCCGATGGCAAACTGATTGATGAATTTTATGTCGGCATCATCCCCGGCGCGTTCTGCTGGAAATAAGAAAGGAGGCAATATGAAAAGACTATATCTGTTATTCGCTTTGGCAGCATGCCTCCCCGTCGCGCTCTTTGCGCAGCAGACGGAAAACAGGAAGCGGTCGGCCTGGCATCTGAGCATACCCGAAGTTACGGTCATCGGACATCGCCCGATGAAGGATATCGGAGTGCAGAAAACCACCTTCGATTCCATCGCCCTGAAGGAGAACATCGCCCTCTCGATGGCGGACATCCTGACGTTCAATTCGTCGGTGTTCGTCAAGAGCTACGGACGTGCCACTCTTTCGACGGTTGCCTTTCGCGGCACGTCGCCCTCGCACACGCAGGTGACATGGAACGGTATGCGCATCAACAACCCCATGCTCGGCATGACCGACTTTTCCACCATACCGTCCTACTTCATCGACCAGGCATCGCTGCTGCACGGTGCCTCATCCGTAAACGAGACGGGCGGCGGCATCGGCGGTCTTGTCAAACTCGGCACGACACCACAGGTCGGCGAGGGCTTCAACGCCCAATACGTGCAGGGCATCGGTTCGTTCAAGACATTCGACGAATTCGCACGCTTTACCTATGGCAGCGACCATTGGCATCTCTCCACCCGCGCCGTTTATTCTTCGTCGCCCAACGATTACAAATACACTAATCACGACAAGAAAATCAACATCTACGACGACGACAAAAACATCGTCGGACAGTATCATCCTGTGGAGCGAAACCGCTCCGGTTCGTTCAAGGATCTGCACCTGTTGCAGGAAGTGTACTACGATACGCGCAAAGGCGACAAGGTAGGATTGAACGCATGGTACATCCATTCCAACCGGGAACTGCCTATGCTCACCACCGATTACGGCGATGCAGCCGATTTCGAGAATCGCCAGCGTGAACAGACTTTTCGCAGCGTGCTGTCGTGGAACCATTTTCGAAACAACTGGAAAGCCGGTGTGAAAGGCGGCTACATCCACACGTGGATGGCTTACGACTACAAACGGGAGGTAGCTCCCGACAACTGGGCGTCGATGACGCGCTCGCGCAGCAAGGTCAATACATTTTACGGACAGGCGGAAGGAGAATACTCTCCGTCGGAGCAGTGGTTCCTGACCGCCAACGTATCGGCACACCAACATCTGGTGCGTTCCGAAGACAAGAATATTATCCTTCAGGACGGCGACAAGGCTATCGTGGGCTACGACAAGGGGCGTGTGGAACTGTCCGGCTCTTTTTCGGCAAAATGGCAGCCCACAGACCGTATAGGTATGTCGGTGGTGTTGCGCGAGGAGATGTACGGAGATCAATGGGTGCCGCTCATCCCCGCGTTTTTCATCGACGGCATATTGTCGAAAAAGGGAAACATTGTGGCGAAAGCCTCCGTATCGCGCAACTACCGCTTCCCTACGTTGAACGACCTCTATTTCCTGCCGGGTGGCAATCCAGACTTGAAAAGTGAACACGGATTTACCTACGATGCAGGCATCAGTTTCGAGGTCGGCGAGAAAAATGTCTATAAGTTGGACGGTAGTGCGAGTTGGTTCGATTCCTACGTCGACGACTGGATCATCTGGCTGCCTACAACCAAAGGATTCTTCTCACCGCGCAATATAAAGAAAGTACATGCCTACGGCGTCGAAGTCAAGGCGAACCTTGCTGTACAACCGGCAAAGGAGTGGCTTGTCGATTTGAACGGCTCCTATTCGTGGACGCCCTCCGTCAACGAGGGCGAAAGGATGTCGCCCGCCGACCAGTCGGTGGGCAAGCAGTTACCCTATGTCCCGAAACATTCCGCTTCGCTGACCGGACGGCTGTCGTGGCGTACATGGGTATTCCTTTACAAGTGGGCTTACTATTCGGAGCGTTTCACTATGTCGAGCAACGACTACACACTTACAGGACACCTGCCGCAATATTTCATGAGCAACATTTCACTTGAAAAGGGGCTCTCGTTTCGGCCGTTGGACATTCAGTTAAAACTTGCCGTGAACAACCTGTTCAACGAGGACTATCTCTCGGTGCTCTCGCGTCCCATGCCCGGCATCAATTTTGAGTTCTTTATCGGTATCACGCCCCATTGGGGAAAGAATAAGCGCGGAAAAACGGACTGATGGTGCGACCGGGGATTTTTTTTGGGGGGGGAATCTTTCTTTTTCTCTGTCGTTTCAAAAGAAAAATATTCCCTAATCTCTTGCTTTCCGCAAAAAAGGACTAACTTTGTAAGCCGTAAGTTACTGCTACCGATATGGAAGTTCAGAATGTGAAAGATACAGTCAGGCAGATATTCACCGAATATCTCAATGCGCACGGGCACCGGAAGACTCCCGAACGCTACGCCATACTCGATACCATTTACTCTATCGACGGCCATTTCGACATCGACACGCTTTACTCGGTTATGGCCGACCACGAGAAGTTCCGCGTCAGCAGGGCCACTCTCTACAATACCATCATCCTGCTTATCAACGCACGGCTGGTCATCAAGCATCTGTTCGGCAATTCGTCGCAATACGAGAAAAGCTACAATCGCGACACGCACCACCATCAAATCTGTACTCAGTGTGGCAAGGTGACGGAGTTTCAGAACGAAGACCTCCAGCACGCCATCGAGCACACCAAGCTCCGCCGCTTCAACCTGACACACTATTCCCTCTATATCTACGGATTGTGCGGCAAGTGCGAGCGGGCCAACAAGAAAAATCTGAAAAATAACATTCATAAGAAAGAAAAATGAAAGTAGACGTACTGTTAGGATTACAATGGGGCGACGAAGGCAAAGGCAAGGTTGTCGACGTACTGACGCCGCGCTACGACGTGGTGGCCCGTTTTCAAGGCGGACCGAATGCCGGCCATACGCTGGAGTTTGAAGGCCAGAAATATGTACTCCGCTCGATCCCTTCGGGAATATTCCAGGGCAACAAGGTGAATATCATCGGTAACGGCGTGGTGCTCGACCCCGCTCTCTTCAAGGCTGAGGCCGAAGCGCTCGAAGCCTCAGGTCACGACCTGAAGCAGCGCCTTCACATCTCGAAGAAGGCCCATCTCATCATGCCGACCCACCGCCTGCTCGATGCTGCTTACGAGGCTGCCAAAGGCGATGCCAAAGTGGGCACGACGGGCAAGGGCATCGGCCCTACCTATACCGACAAGGTGAGCCGCAACGGTCTCCGCGTGGGCGACCTGTTGCACGACTTCGACCGGAAGTATGCTGCCGCCAAGGCCCGTCACGAGCAGATACTCAAGAGCCTGAACTTTGAATACGACCTGGCTGAGGCCGAAAAGACCTGGTTCGAAAGCATCGAATACCTGAAGCAATTCCGGCTGGTGGATAGCGAGCACGAAATCAACAACCTCCTGAACGAAGGCAAGTCCGTCCTTTGCGAGGGTGCACAGGGCACGATGCTCGACATCGACTTTGGCTCCTATCCTTTCGTTACTTCGTCCAACACCATCTGTGCGGGTGCTTGCACGGGTTTGGGTGTGGCTCCCTGCAAGATAGGCGACGTGTACGGCATCTTCAAGGCTTATTGTACACGTGTAGGCGCAGGCCCTTTCCCCACCGAGCTTTCCGATGAGACGGGTGACAAGATTTGTACCCTCGGACACGAGTTTGGTTCCGTTACCGGCCGTCGCCGCCGTTGCGGATGGATCGACCTCGTGGCGTTGAAATACGCTATCATGGTGGACGGCGTGACGAAGCTCATTATGATGAAGAGTGACGTGCTCGACACGTTTGAAACCATCAAGGCTTGTGTGGCCTACAAGGTGGACGGCGAGGAAATCGACTACTTCCCCTTCGACATCACGGAGAGTGTGGAGCCTGTCTATGCAGAACTGCCCGGCTGGCAGACCGACATGACCCAGATGCAGAGCGAGGACGAGTTTCCCGAAGAATTCAATGCCTACCTGTCCTTCCTCGAAGAGCAGTTGGGTGTGCCCGTCAAGATTGTGTCCGTAGGCCCCGACCGCGAACAGACCATCGAACGATATACCGAAGAATAATTCGGATGCGACAGACAAACGCAGGCTTTCCTGTTGTCCGCTTCAGGGAGTCTGCGTTTATTGTTCCTTAAAACATACTTTTCATTCACTTAAAACATCCTTTTCTTCATGAAGACACATCTTTTAGCATTAGCCCTGTCAGTAGGAGCCTGTTTGTCACTTCCCGTCCGGGCCCAAAGTTATACGCCTACGGAAGAGAACCTGAAATCCCGCCAGGATTTTCGTGATGCCCGTTTCGGCATTTTCCTCCATTGGGGCCTGTATGCCATGCTGGCTACGGGCGAATGGACAATGACCAACAACAATTTGAATTATAAAGAGTATGCCAAACTGGCAGGCGGTTTCTATCCCTCGAAATTCAATGCTGCAGAGTGGGTGGCCGCCATCAAGGCATCGGGTGCCAAGTACATCTGCTTCACCAGCCGCCACCACGAAGGCTTCTCCATGTTCGATACGAAATACTCCGACTACAACGTGGCGGACGCCACACCCTTCAAACGCGACATCTTGAAGGAACTGGCCGACGAATGCCACAAGCAGGGTATCCGTCTGCATCTTTATTATTCGCACGCTGACTGGTATCGTGAAGACTATCCTTGGGGACGCACGGGTAGGGGAACGGGCCGCCCTGACGTCAAAGGCGACTGGCCGAGCTACTATCAATTCATGAACAACCAGCTGACAGAGCTGCTTACCAACTACGGGCCGATCGGTGCCATCTGGTTCGACGGCTGGTGGGATCAGGACCAGAACCCTGATTTCGACTGGCAGCTGCCCGGTCAGTATGAACTGATACATAAGCTTCAACCCGCCTGTCTCGTGGGCAACAACCATCACCAGGTGCCTTTCGAAGGCGAGGATATTCAAATCTTCGAACGCGACCTGCCGGGCGAAAACAAGGCCGGCTTTTCGGGTCAGGACATCAGCAGCCTGCCATTGGAGACGTGCGAAACGATGAACGGCATGTGGGGCTACAAGATTACCGACCAGAACTATAAGTCGACCGAAACCTTGATCCATTATCTGGTGAAGGCTGCCGGCAAGGATGCCAATCTGCTGATGAACATCGGCCCTCAGCCCGACGGATGTTTGCCCCAGGTAGCCGTAGAGCGTCTGAAGGAGATGGGGGAGTGGATGAAGACTTATGGCGAAACGATCTATGGCACGCGCGGTGGTTGTGTGGCTCCTCATTCCTGGGGTGTGACTACGCAAAAGGATGATCGTTTGTTTGTCCACATCCTTGATTTGCAGGATAAGGCACTCTTCTTGCCTTTGGAAGATCGAAAGGTGAAGCGTGCAGTGGATTTTGCAAGCCGTCAGGCCATGAAGTTCAAACGGGTGGAGGGTGGCATTGTCCTTCAGCTTGACGAAATCCCTACGGAAGTGGATAAGGTCGTAGAATTACAACTTGATTGACGGAACGAAAACGATGGAAAATTTATAATCTGTGTTAATTCCTAAGGTTACTTGCATGCCATCGCTTATCTTTGGCAAACTATTTGTTCTTGATAGAAAAACGCATATTGTCAAATGATTAAAATAGAGAATAAGTTATGGTAATAGGAATGCAATGGATTATATTTATCGGCGTAGCCGTTGTGAGCTGGTTGGTGCAGATGAACCTGCAAAGCAAGTTTAAGAAATACTCGCGAATCCCTACAGGCAACGGCATGACAGGTGCCGACGTGGCTCGTAAGATGCTCAATGACAACGGAATTTATGATGTGCAGGTCACTTGTACGCGCGGCCATCTGACCGACCACTACAATCCTGCCGACAAGACCGTCAACCTGAGCGAGAGCGTCTACTCCAGCAATAGTATCATGGCTGCTGCGGTAGCCGCCCACGAGTGCGGACACGCTTTGCAACACGCCCGTGCCTATGCGCCGCTCACCTTGCGTAGCAAGCTGGTGCCGGTTGTTTCGTTTGCCTCGAACATTATGACGTGGATACTGTTGGCGGGTATTTTGTTGCTGAACGTCTTTCCTGAATTGTTGCTGGCAGGCATCATCCTCTTTGCGACGACCACATTGTTCAGCTTTGTCACCTTGCCTGTGGAAATCAATGCCAGCAAGCGTGCATTGGTATGGCTCAGTGCGAGCGGCATTACGAATGCGTATAATCATGACAAGGCTGAAGACGCCCTCCGCTCCGCCGCCTATACCTATGTAGTGGCTGCTTTGGGGTCGCTGGCTACGCTTATTTATTACATCATGATTTTTATGGGCCGCCGCGAGTAATGCTGCCTCGTCGATAGCTTTTAGAATGGTTGCGGCCGATGTCTTTCTTCCTTTTTACGGGAAGGAGAGATGTCGGCCCTATTTTTTTATAAAGATGATGGTTGTTTGGCGGAAAATAACTACCTTTGGCCACTGATATTGTTAACGTTAACAGATTTCTATATGATTAAAATCCGTTTTGTTTCGAAGGCTTTGTGCCTCATTGTAGTTTCATTGTTTGTACAGATGGGTTTGTATGCCCAGAATGAGAAACCTTTTGTTGTCCCCGAACTGAAAGAGTGGAAGGGGAGTGAAGGAGTTTTCAACCCTTCAGCTGATATGCGTGTTGTTTATGCTCAGGAAGCCTTGTGTTCAGTGTCCGAAGCCTTTGCCGCCGACTATGGGCAGATGTTCGGTGTCAGTCCTGAAGTTGTTCAGGGCAAGCCCTCCGAAGGCGATATTTATTTTACGTTGAAGAAAGACAAGAAACTGGGTCGCGAGGGCTATACCATCCGTGTGGACCGCTATGTCACTGTCTCTGCTCCTGAGACCGTCGGTGCCTACTGGGCGACACGCACCCTGCTTCAGATCAGTGAGCAGAGCGAAGATCACCACCTGCCGAAAGGCTGGTTGTGCGACTGGCCCGACTATGCTCTGCGCGGCTTTATGATGGATTGCGGGCGTAAGTTTATCCCTATGTCCTATATGCGCGACCTGGTGAAGATGATGGCCTATTATAAGATGAATACCTTGCAGGTGCATCTCAACGATAACGGCTTCAAGCAGTTCTTCGGCCACGACTGGGATCACACCTATGCTGCCTTCCGTCTGGAATGCGACACCTATCCCGGTCTCACCGCCCGCGACGGCTATTACACCAAGCGTGAGTTCATCGACTTCCAGGAGGAGGCCGCTTCGAGCTTTGTCGAAATCATTCCCGAAATTGATGCGCCTGCCCATACGCTGGCCTTCACCCATTACAAGCCTGAGATAGGCAGCAAGGAGTATGGCATGGATCACCTCGACCTGTTCAACCCTGAGACTTACGAGTTCATGGACGGACTTTTCAAGGAATACTTGGAGGGCGAAGAGCCTGTGTTTCGTGGCCCGCGCGTCCATATCGGTACTGACGAGTATTCCAACAAGAAGAAGGATGTAGTCGAGAAGTTCCGTGCCTTTACGGATTATTATATCCGCTTGGTGGAGAGTTACGGCAAGCAGGCCTGTGTGTGGGGCGCCCTGACCCATGCCGCCGGCGAGACGCCCGTCAAGTCGGAGAATGTCATTATGAGTGCCTGGTACAACGGGTATGCCGATCCCAAGGAGATGGTGCGCCAGGGTTACAAACTTATCAGCATTCCCGACGGACTGGTCTACATCGTGCCTGCCGCCGGCTACTACTACGACTACCTGAATACCCAATACCTTTATGAAAAGTGGACACCAGCCCATGTGGCCAAGGCTGTCTTCGAGGAGAAAGACCCTGCCATTCTGGGCGGTATGTTTGCCGTGTGGAACGACCATGTGGGCAATGGCATTTCCGTCAAGGACATCCATCACCGCCTTTTTCCCGCTTTGCAGACGCTGGCCGCCAAGACATGGGATGCACAGGTAGGCCTGCCTTATGCCGACTTCGACCGCCTTCGTCAGGGTCTGAGCGAAGCCCCCGGCGTCAACCAGCTGGGCCGTATCGGTCGTACCGAAGGTTTGGTTTATGAAGTGGACGAAGTGCGTCCAAACTCCCGCCTGGCCCATGAAGAGATAGGCTACGGCTACACCGTCAGCTTCGACCTTGAGGCGGCCGACGAAGCTCCCGGCACCGAACTGTTCCGTTCGGACAATGCTGTCTTCTACCTGGCCGACCCCGTCAGCGGTCGTTTCGGTTTTGTGCGCGACGGCTATCTGAACACCTTCCAGTTCTGTCCCTATCCGGGTGAGAAGCTGAACGTGCAGGTGAAAGGTGACAATCGCTCCACTTCGCTCCTCATCAACGGCAAGCTCGTTGAGACGATGGACATCCAGAAGCGCTACTTCAACGGCGGCAAGGACTCCATGAACTACATCCGCACTCTTGTCTTTCCGCTTCGGGAAACCGGTTCGTTCAAGAGTAAGATTACCAACCTGAAAGTTTATAACCAATAATTCTATATTCGCATGAAGAATATCAATTTCTCCGCTTCCCTGCTTTGCTCGCTTTCGGGCACGGCAGTTGTGCTTCCCCTCCTTTCGTCCTGCTCCGTGCAGAAGAAGGCCGAGGCCAAGCCCTACAACATCGTCTACATTATGACCGACGACCACACGGCGCAGATGATGAGTTGCTACGACCAACGTTACATCGAGACGCCCAACCTCGACCGCATCGCCGCCGACGGTGTACGCTTCACCAACAGCTTTGTGGCCAACTCGTTGAGCGGCCCCAGCCGTGCCTGCATGATTACGGGCAAGCATAGTCATGCCAACGGTTTCACGGACAACACCACCTGTGTGTTCGACGGCTCGCAGCAAACCATGCCCAAGCTTCTCCAGCAGGCGGGCTATCAGACGGCCATCGTCGGCAAGTGGCACCTCGAAAGCCTGCCCACCGGCTTCGACTACTGGGAAATCCTGCCCGGTCAGGGTGATTACTACAACCCGCGTTTCATCACCATGCAGAACGATACCGTCACCGAGAAGGGCTATCTGACCAACCTCATCACCGACAAGAGCATCGACTGGATGGAGAACCAACGTGACAAGGATAAGCCATTCTGCCTCTTCATCCACCATAAGGCCATTCACCGCAACTGGCTGCCCGAACTGAAGTATCTTTCCCTTTACGAGGACAAGACCTTTCCCATGCCCGACAACTTCTATGACGACTACGAAGGCCGTCCGGCCGCTGCCACGCAGGAGATGAGCATCTGGAAGGACATGGACATCATCTACGACACGAAGATGTACCGCAAGGATCTCAAAACTCCGCTCAAGGGGACTTACGAATCCTTTATAGGCCGCCTTACGCCCGAAGAACGCGCCCAGTACGATGCCTTCTATGCGCCCATCATCGAGGAGTTCTACAAGAAGAATCCGCAGGGACGTGACCTGGCCGAGTGGAAATACCAGCGTTATATGCGTGACTATGCCAAAGTGGTGAAGTCGCTCGACGACAATGTGGGCCGTGTACTCGACTACTTGCAAGAGAAAGGCCTGCTGGACAACACCCTCGTAGTCTATGCTTCAGACCAGGGCTTCTACATGGGTGAGCACGGCTGGTTCGACAAGCGCTTCATGTACGAGGAGTCTATGCGCACGCCGCTCGTGATGCGTTTGCCCAAGGATTTCCAGACTCGTGGCGACATTCCGCAACTGGTGCAGAACATTGACTATGCACCCACTTTCCTTGATTTGGTTGGAGCGCCCATTCCAGACGACATCCAGGGTGTCTCCCTATTGCCCCTGCTTCGTGGCGAGAAGCCGGCCGACTGGCGCAAGTCGCTATACTATCACTTCTACGAATATCCGGCCGAGCACATGGTAAAGCGCCATTATGGCGTGCGTACCGAGTGTTACAAGCTCATCCACTTCTACAATGACATCGACAAATGGGAGCTCTACGACCTGCAGGAAGACCCCACCGAGATGCACAACCTCTACGGTAAGCCGGGCTATGAGCAGGTGACGGAAAGCCTTCGTGCCGAGCTGAAGAAGCTTCAGACCCAGTACCAAGACCCCATTGAAGAGAAACTTCAGGCCGAGAAAGCGCAGAAGAAATAAAAATCAAGCGTCCCGGCTTCGTGGTCATTCCTTCTTGTTGTTAGAAGAAAGGTTAGCCCTTTTGTGGCAGATGTCCTAAAAGGAGGAAACGCTAAGTTTGAAAAATCTGTTAATAGCCTGCCTTTTCACTCCCCAGACACTTTTAACCCCATCTTCTCTGCCCGTTGGAACATAAACTGACGGGCAGCTTCGTATTCATTAGGAATAACGCCGTCAAGAATGGCATCTTTGATGGCGCTTTTCAAAGCCCCCACTTGCTGACAGGGGGGAAGGCCAAAGGTATGCATAATCTCCTCGCCACTGACAGGAGGCTGAAAGTTACGAATACGGTCGCGTTCCTCCAAGTCTTTCAATTTTTGACGTACCAACTGGAAATTATCCAAGAAACGCTTCTTGCGTTCAGAGTTCTTTGATGTAATATCTGCCTCACATAAAGTCATCAAATCGTCAATATCGTCACCGGCTTCAAAAAGCAATCGGCGGACAGCAGAGTCTGTAACCTCTTCATCGGCTATCACAATCGGTCGCATGTGTAACCCTACAAGTTTCTGTACATATTTCATTTTCTCATTCATAGGCAGCTTCATCTTGCGGAAAATGTTGGGTATCATCTTCTCGCCTATGAAATTATGATTATGGAAGGTCCAACCAGCACGAGGATCCCATCTTTTCGTGGCTGGTTTGGCAATGTCATGCAACAAAGCCGCCCAGCGCAGCCATAAATTATCAGTCTTACGGCTGATATTGTCGAGCACTTCTAATGTGTGATAGAAATTGTCCTTATGCGCCCGTCCGTTGCGAGTCTCTATTCCTTGCAAAGCCACCAATTCAGGAAAAATCAGTTCAAGAAGTCCGCTTCTATCCAGATCAATAAAACCTTTTGAAGGAATGGGCGACAACATGATTTTATTCAGCTCATCAGCTATACGCTCTTTGGAAATGATTTCAATGCGTTCCTTATTACGACAAAGCGACTCGAATGTCTCATCATCAATATAAAAATTAAGTTGTGTGGCGAAACGGATGCAACGCATCATACGCAACGGGTCATCGCTGAACGTAATATCCGGGTCAAGTGGTGTACGAATCGTGCGCTCTTTCAGGTCGTCCATTCCATCGAAAGGATCTACCAGTTCACCATAACGCGCCTTGTTCAAACAAACAGCCAGGGCATTGATTGTAAAATCGCGCCGATTTTGGTCATCTTCCAACGTGCCGTCCTCGACGATAGGCTTTCGTGAATCGTGTGTATAAGACTCCTTGCGGGCACCGACAAACTCAATCTCCGTACTCCGATACTTCAATTGGGCTGTACCGAAATTCTTGAACACGGATACATGGGCTCCACGCCCCAACCGGCGTCCCAATGCTTCCGCCATGGCAATTCCACTACCTACCACTACGACATCAATATCTTTTGACGGACGTTGCAAGAATATATCGCGCACATATCCACCCACGACGTAACATTCCAGTCCAAGTTCATCAGCCGTTTCAGAGATTTGTTTGAATATCTTGGCATCGAAACGCTGCTTCAATTCATCAGCTGTCAGTTCAATCATAATTCAGTCCGTTTGCATTTTAATGGTTTCGCGACGGCAAAGATAGCGATATTATTTCTATTTTTGTCGCGACAACGACAACCACATTGTAATATCCATAAAAAAGAGTATATATATGAAGAAGATTATCATCCTGGCATGTCTTTGCAGTGCATTGATTGCATGCGAAAATACGAAAAAGAAAGCTGCTTTAAAGCTGGCTGAAGCACGGGCCGCCTTTGAGGCCGGCAACTACAACGAAGCGAAGATGCAGATAGACAGCATCAAAATACTTTATCCAAAAGCCTTTGACATCCGTCGCCAGGGTATTTATCTGATGCAGGAAGTCGAGCTGAAAGAACAGCAAAAGACACTGGAATATTTGGACAGCATGTTGGCTGTGAAACAACAGGAGTTCGAAGCCGTCAAAGGTAAATTTGTCTTAGAGAAAGACATGGCTTATCAACGTATAGGACATTACTTAGTGCCCGCGCAAGTCATTGAACGGAATTTACACCGTTCTTTTCTGCGATTTCAAACAGACGAAACAGGTTTGGTCAGCTTAACGTCCATATATTGTGGAAGTTATAACATCCATCACACTGCCGTAAAGGTGATTGCACCCGATGGAAACTTTGCGGAAACTTCCGTTTCACGTGACAGTTACGAAACCACCGACTTAGGAGAACATATCGAAAAGGCCGACTATAAATTAGGAGAAGATGGAGGTGTCATTGCCTTCGTTGCAGCCAACAAAGACAAAAATCTTCGTGTTGATTATACAGGTGAACGTTCTTATACAACCCACATGCTTTCAGCCGACCGTCAGGCAGCGTCCGACATCTATGAACTTGGCAAAACGCTCTCTTCCATCACCGAAATCAAGAAAAATATAGAGGAAGCCAACCAGAAGATACAATTCATACAAAAGAAAGTGACAGAACAGAAAACGAAAACAGAGAAATAGACACCGTCCAAAAAGATGTGTAAATGGGTGGTGTAAAATAACCTGTGTCACGCATTATTTTTTCGCTGTAGGGGCGCAAAGGGGAGGAACCGTCCATACCGACCGATGAGTTTAAAAGTTCAGTAAGCGAATGTAATTTCTTCGATACCGCGACTTTCTTTATCATCTTGTCGGGTTATCTGTTCAATTTTATTTTGTAAGCCCTCGGCTTTTATCATCGTTAGCCTTACTTGGAGTATTCGTTTGAACGGGATAAAGCATCGTTTTAGACTGGACAAAGCATTGCTTTAAGCTGAATAAAGCGCTGCTTTAATAAACGGTTGCCAATGCCTACTCTTCCACAAACATCAGGTCGCTGATAATTCCGTCGGAGACAAAGATGCCTTCGCGAGTGAGTTGCAGGTGGGTATCTTGTTGTTTCAACTTGCCGCTCTTCAGGTAGGGAGTGGCCATCGAGGTGCAATAGTCGGAAAGCGCCTGGCTGAAACGGGTTCTAAGCGTCGGCAGGTCGATGCCGAGACGGGTACGCAGGGAGGTCATAATGTATTCGTTGTAGTGGGTTGTCAGGCTCAATTCCTCTTTTTCATAGAGCCTGTCTTTGCTTTCAATGGACGAGATGTATTTTTTTAGTGAGGGAATGTTCCATTCGCGGCTGTACTTGTCGAACGAATGGGCTGACGGGCCGCAACCTAAATAGGGGATGCCTTGCCAGTAGGATGTATTGTGGCGCGAATGATAGCCGGGCTTGCAGAAGTTGGAAATCTCGTAGTGTTCGTATCCGAAAGTTGAGAGGGTATCCATCAGGGTGGTAAAGAAACGTACACTGCTGTCCTCGTCCACTTCGTTTATCCGATGGGTTTGTAGCATCTGATAGAGAGGAGTGCCTTCTTCATACGTCAGGTGGTAGGCCGAGATATGCTCCACATCGAGGGCAATAGCTTGGCGGAGGTCATGTTCCCAGCGTTCGTCCGTCTCGCCGGGCAGGCCGTAGATAAGGTCGATGCTGATGTTACGGAAACCGTGTCGGCGGCAGCGGCCGACGGCTTCAATAGCTTGGCCGGCATTGTGACGGCGGTTCAGCAGGCGGAGGGTGGCGTCGTCGAAGGTCTGGATGCCCATGCTGATGCGGTTGAAGGGCAGGCGGCTGAGCATGGCTGCGTAGTCTTCGGTCAGGTCGTCGGGGTTTGCTTCGAGGGTAATTTCCTCACATGTATCGAGGCCGTAGGCGTCGGACAAAGTGTCGAAGACTTGGCGGAAATCTTCTTCTCCGAGTTGTGAGGGTGTGCCGCCGCCGAAATAGATGGTACGGACAGCCTCGTTTTTCAGGTAATTGCGGCGCATGGTGAGTTCCTTACACAGGGCATTGATGTAGCGTTGTTTCAGATCGCTGCGCGTGGTGGAGTAGAAGTCACAATAAATACATCGTGTCTTGCAAAAAGGAATGTGGATATAGATGCCTGCCATGAATGTTTTCTATTTCAATGTTGCAAAAGTAAGAAACTGTTTTGGCATTTTTTCTTTGCCTGCCTGAAATATTAAGGCAATTGGATAGAAGTTCTGTCTCTTTTGTGAGGAATTTGTCTTTTTTGCAGGGATTGTTTGTATGTAAACTTTTAAATGTGTATTTTTGACATTTAAGAAGCCGCATGACAAAGATTGTATGGCAGAATATTTGAAGAAAACTGCGGCGTAACATTCTGATAACCTTATGAATTAAACATAAAAAAGGACCATGAAAAAGAAACTGAAAACGACTTTAGCCTTGTTGTTTATGACAATGGCTTCGATGGCACATAATGTAGAGATGACCGGTCCTGACGGACGATTGCGGTTGAAAGTGGTTAACGAAGGAGAGACAGGGGTGTCCTATTCGGTAATTTACGATGGCAAGCAGATGGTCGATGCTTCTCCTTTGGGCCTGAAGACGAATATAGGTGATTTCTCAAGTGGTTTGAAGCTGGTGAAACATGAAACATCTCAGATAGACACGACTTATCGACTGACACGCATCAAGACTTCGCAAGTACATTATCTGGCCAATGAATTGGTATGCTACCTATCCAATGCGGAAGGGAAGTCCATATCGGTCACTTTCCGTATCAGTAACAATGATATTGCTTTTCGTTATACTTTACCTCAACAAGGCGAGACGGGTAGTGTGCGGGTGATGGAAGAATCGACAGGATTTCACTTTCCCCAACAGACCACGACTTTCCTTTGTCCGCAGAGCGATGCCATGATTGGCTGGAAGCGAACCAAGCCCAGTTATGAAGAAGAATACAAAGCAGACGCTCCAATGAATGAACGTTCTCAATACGGACATGGCTATACATTCCCTTGCCTTTTCCGTGTGGGCGATGACGGCTGGGTGTTGGTCAGTGAGACGGGTGTGGATAGCCGTTATTGTGGTTCGCATTTGAATGATGCCGACAACGGTCTTTATCGGATTGCTTTTCCCATGCCCGAAGAAAACAATGGCAACGGGACGGTAGAACCGGCTTTTTCCTTGCCGGGCAGTACGCCTTGGCGTACACTGACGGTGGGCTCTACGTTGAAACCTATTGTGGAAACGACCGTACCTTGGGATGTAGTGACACCGCGTTATGAAACGGTACATGACTATCGTTTTGGCCGCAGTACATGGAGTTGGATTCTATGGCAGGACAATAGCGTCAACTATGACGATCAAGTGCGTTTCATTGATTTGGCTGCTGAGATGGGTTATGAATATGTATTGATTGATGCCTGGTGGGACAAAAATATTGGCTACGAGCGTATGGAACAGCTTATCGCCTATGCACAAAGCAAGAAAGTAGACGTATTTCTTTGGTATAGTTCCAGCGGCTATTGGAATGACATCACTCAGAGTCCTGTAAACAAGATGGATAACGCGATTATTCGCAAGCAAGAGATGCGTTGGATGCAGAAGTTAGGGGTGAAGGGCATCAAGGTTGACTTCTGGGGAGGTGATAAACAGGAAACGATGCGCCTCTACGAAGATGTGTTAAGCGATGCCGATGACCATGGGCTGATGGTTATCTTCCATGGCTGCACCCTGCCACGTGGCTGGGAAAGGATGTATCCTAATTATGTAGGAAGTGAGGCTGTTCTGGCTTCTGAGAACTTGATTTTTCAACAGCACTTCTGTGATAACGAAGCATTCAATGCCTGCCTGCATCCGTTCATCCGCAATACAGTGGGTTGCATGGAGTTTGGAGGGACTTTTCTGAATAAACGTTTGAATAGAGGAAATGATGGCGGTAGTATCCGAAAGACGTCGGACGTCTTCCAATTGGCTACGGCGATACTCTTCCAAAATCCTATTCAGAATTATGCGTTGGCTCCCAATAATCTGACGGATGCTCCTCAGATTTGTTTGGATTTTATGAAGCAGATACCTACCACGTGGGACGAGACTCGTTTCATTGATGGTTATCCGGGTAGCTATATCGTATTGGCACGGCGTCATGGCGATAGGTGGTATTTGGCTGCTATCAATGCGATGGAGGAACCTTTGAAGCTGAAACTTTCGTTTCCCGAATGGGGCAGTTCTACGGTATCTGCCTATACAGACGACAAAGAAATGCAGCCGCAACTGAAAGCGCAGAAGGTAAAGGACAACGGAGAGTTTCAGTTGACTCTACAGCCTCAAGGTGGAGTAGTGTGGGTGAAATGAAAATCTTATTTATATATTATATAGATGAAAATACTTTTGAATTTGTGGATCGTAATCGGTTTGTTGTTGGTTGGCATCCTTCCTGCACAGGCAAGAACAGACAAAGTAACGAACGAACCGGATTCTGTTTATTTGTTCTCGTATGCCTGTGCCGATGGAGAGAGCGGATTAAGGTTCGCTTGGAGTCCCGATGGAAGGAAATGGCTTTCTGTGGCAGACGGCTACGACTATGTGAAATGTGATTTTGGCCCTTGGGGACGTGAAAAGAAAATGTTCTCTCCTCACTTGGTACAGAATATTTCCGATGGTTTATGGCATTGTATTTGGACGGCCACTCGTAGCGGGGAAGTCTTGGCTCATGCTGCTTCACCCGATTTGCTGAAGTGGGGTGCACAAAGCTATTTTACGAAAGAAGAACTGGGAAAATATGAATTGAAGTCACCTTATCCCACAAAGGAAACGAGTGTTCTTTTGGACGGAAAGCAAGAAAGCGGTTGGATGCAGCGAGTTTCTTATAAAACGGTAGAGCAGTTGATTCGCTATGCTGATCATAAGAAATACCGCCAACATTTATACGACGAACGTGCAGAAGAAGATTCTGTACGTTTTGCCGGATTGAAACCGTTGGAAGCAACCATCCAGGTGGATGCTTCACAAGGGAAAAGCATCAGCGACCGTTTGATAGGCATATTCTTTGAGGACATCAATTATGCAGCCGATGGCGGTCTGTACGCCGAGCTGGTGCAGAATCGTGATTTTGAGTATTCATCGAAAGACGGTTCGCGTCAAGGTTGGGATAGCGGCTATGCTTGGAGTGTGACGGGTGGGCAAGGCAGTTTCGCGATTGCGACCGAACATCCAATCCATGAAAACAATCCCCATTATGCCGTTCTGGATATTCGACAGACGGGTGCATCCTTGCAGAATGATGGTTATGACGGAATAACATTAAAGAAAGGTGAGAGGTATGATTTCTCCTGTTTTGCCCGTATTGTTGGCGAAAGTAAAGGAGGAAAAGTCTTAATCAGTCTGCTTGATCAGGAAGGGAATGAAGTAGGGAAGACTTCGGTAAAAGTTTCTTCAAAGAGCTGGAAAAAACTCAATGCTGTGTTGACTGCACAGGAGGATGTACGTGCTGCAAAGCTGTCTCTCCAACCGGAAATGAGTGGCACTTATCATTTTGATATGGTTTCACTCTTTCCACAGAATACGTTTAAAGGGCGTAAGAATGGATTGCGTGCAGATTTGGCTCAAACGTTGGCCGATCTTCATCCGCGTTTTGTCCGTTTTCCGGGTGGGTGCGTGGCTCATGGCGATGGCATAGATAATATCTACGATTGGAAGGGATCCATCGGTTCTTTGGAAGCCCGAAAGCCTTTACGTAATTTGTGGGGGTATCATCAAACACGTGGTTTGGGTTACTTTGAATATTTTCAGTTCTGTGAGGATATAGGTGCGGAGCCTGTACCTGTATTGGCGGCGGGCGTACCTTGTCAGAATTCAGGTACGTGCAGCCATCATTCCAAGGATGAAATAGGCTGTAACGGACAGCAGAGAGGTATTCCGATGGATGAAATGCCTGCTTACATCCAGGATGTGCTCGACTTGATAGAATATGCTAATGGGGATACTCATAAGACGAAGTGGGGCAAGAAGCGTGCGGAAACTGGCCATCCCAAACCTTTCAATCTGAAATACATTGGCATCGGCAATGAAGACCTGATAACAGAAGTGTTTGAAGAACGTTTTACAATGATTTATAAGGCCGTTCGCGAAAAATATCCAGAGGTGACGGTCATTGGTACGGTAGGCCCCTTCTATGAAGGGACTGACTATGACGAAGGTTGGAAACTGGCTGCTCACTTGGATGTTCCGATGGTGGATGAACATTATTATGTGGCTCCAGGTTGGTTTATCCACAATCAGGATTATTACGATCGCTATGACCGCAGCAAGCCGAAGGTTTATTTGGGCGAATATGCTGCTCATCTGCCAGGACGTCCTAATAATTTGGAGACAGCTCTTTCCGAAGCGTTGTATCTGACCGCGGTGGAACGTAATGCCGATGTGGTGGCTATGACTTCCTACGCACCGTTATTAGCCAAGGAAGGACATATCCAGTGGCGTCCCGATTTGATCTATTTCAATAATGTAGAAGTAAAGCCGACAGTCGACTATTACACGCAACAAATGTATGCTCAGAATGCCGGAAACGAATATTTTGCATCTACAATTACGTTGGATAACGGACAGGATACGGTAAAGAAACGGATTGGCGTATCGGTTGTAAAAGATCCGGTGACCAGTGATTATATTGTGAAATTGGTGAATATGTTGCCTGTTGAGGTCGCTTCCAAAATAGAGTTGGAGGGTGTCACCCTCGTAAATCCTACGGCACAGAAGATTGTTTTGGCAGGAAATCCGAAAGATAAAGATGTAACTCCGATAACAGAAGATTTTGAAGTGCAGGAACACGGTTTTGACTATACATTACCTCCTTATTCTTTTACTGTAATCCGTGTCGGACAAAGAATGGATGAATGAGATAATTTTATATATATGCAGACAGTTAATTTAATTGTTAACCATGAAAAGAACATGCTTATTGGCTGTAGCTGTCCTACTTGTAGGCAGTTTGGCCGCACAGAAAGGAACCTTGCATTCCGGCTATCCTATTGACCCTGTCCCTTTTACTTCGGTTAAACTAACGGATGTTTTTTGGGGACAACGTCTTAAGGCCAGTCGCGAAGTAACTATTCCGCTGGCTTTCAGCAAATGTGAGGAAACGGGACGTTATGAGAATTTTGTAAAAGCAGCCCATCCCAGTGATGAGTATAAAGTAGAAGGCTTCTCGTTCGATGATACGGATGTTTATAAGACGATTGAAGGAGCCAGCTATCTATTACAAACCTACCCGGACAAGAAACTGGAAAAATACATAGATAGTGTACTGCTGATTGTAGCTGGTGCACAGGAGCCCGACGGTTATCTTTATACCGCCCGTACTATGAATCCGAAACATCCCCATGACTGGGCTGGCCCTGAACGGTGGACAAAGGTAGAGGAACTCAGTCATGAATTCTATAATCTGGGGCATATGGTGGAAGGCGCAGTGGCTCATTATCAGGCTACCGGCAAGCGTAATTTCTTGGATATTGCCATTAAATATGCAGATTGTGTTTGTAAAGCAATCGGTAACGGCCCAGATCAGAAAAAATTGGTTCCGGGACATCAAATAGCCGAAATGGCATTGGTACGCCTTTACCTTGTGACCGGTGACCGTAAATATCTCGACCAAGCAAAGTTCTTTTTGGATGCACGTGGCTATACAAGTCGTAAAGATGTCTATAGCCAGGCGCATAAACCTGTATTGGAACAGGATGAAGCTGTAGGTCATGCAGTACGTGCTACTTACATGTATGCCGGTATGGCAGATGTGGCAGCCATTACAGGCGATTCTTCTTACATTAAAGCTATAGATAAGATTTGGGAGAACATTGTTACCAAGAAAATTTACATTACAGGTGGTATCGGTGCACGCCATGCCGGTGAGGCCTTTGGTGATAATTACGAACTGCCCAATCTTTCTGCTTATAATGAAACATGCGCGGCCATTGGCAATGTGTATGTCAACTACCGCCTGTTTTTGTTGCACGGTGATGCTAAATATTTTGATGTATTGGAGCGTACACTTTATAATGGCCTGATATCTGGCGTATCTTTGGACGGTGGCTCGTTCTTCTATCCTAATCCATTGGCTTCGACAGGTGGTTATAGCCGTAAGCCTTGGTTTGGATGTGCTTGTTGTCCCAGCAATATCAGCCGTTTCATTCCTTCTTTGCCAGGTTATGTCTATGCAGTAAAGGATGACCACGTGTATGTCAATCTTTATATGGCCAATCGTGGTGAATTGAAGGTAAAAAGCAAAAAACTTGTGCTTGAGCAGGAAACTTCTTATCCTTGGGACGGCGATATTCGGATACGGATAGCACAGGGAACTATACCCTTTACGATGAATTTGCGTATACCGGGTTGGGTACGTAATGAAGTGCTTCCGGGAGACTTATATTATTATGATGACAAACAGAAGCCTGGCTACACGGTAACGGTCAATGGAGAAGCTGTAGGAGGAGTACTTCAGAAAGGCTATTTGCAGATTGAACGCAAGTGGAGAAAAGGTGATGTAGTAGAAATACGTTTTGATATGCAACCACGTGTTGTCAGAGCCAATGAAAAGGTAACAGCAGACCGCGGACGAGTAGCGATAGAACGTGGCCCTATTGTATATTGTGCCGAATGGCCGGACAATGATTTTAATGTGCATAATATCCTGCTAAACCTGCATCCTTCTTTCCAAGTGGTAGACAAGCCGGATCTGTTGTATGGTATTCGTGAAATTACTACCGACGCACAGGCGCTTAGTTATGATGCAGCAGGTAAGTTGGCAGTAAAAGATGTCAATTTGACTTTGATACCTTATTATGCATGGGCACATCGGGGAGAAGGAGACATGGAAGTTTGGCTCCCTATTGAGATTAGCGCTTCGTCAGCGCAGCCACAGAAAGCAGCAGAACAGGAAGATAATGGATTTTTTAATCATTAAATATATTTATATATGAAGAAAATAACGATGATTTTGGCCTTGTCTCTTGCGATAGGCCTGCAAGCACAACAACATGTGATGACTGTCGATGTTGCAAAGCCGACAGCCAAGATACAGCCTACGATGTATGGCATTTTCTTTGAAGATATTAATTTTGGTGCAGATGGTGGCTTGTATGCAGAATTAGTGAAAAACCGTTCGTTTGAGTTCCCACAGCCTTTTATAGGATGGGTTCCTTTTGGTAATGTGACGGTTCAGAGTGAGAAGCCCTGCTTCGACCGTAATCCGCATTATGTGCGTGTTGTGAATGACGGACGTTTGCTCCGTGCCGGGCTCGATAATGAGGGATTTACAGGCATCGGCTTGAAACAAGGAGAAGAATACCGTTTTTCTGTGTATGCCCGTACACCTGATGCAGGTTCGATGAAGCTTTCTATTGAATTGGTTCGTGCAGACGGTTCTAATCCATTGAAGAAGGAAATCGAGATAAAAGGTAATGAATGGAAAAAGGAGACAGTGATTTTAAAGTCTCCGTTTACGGATACTCATGCACGATTACGCATTGTATTATTGACAACAGGAACGGTGGATATGGATCATATTTCTTTGTTCCCTGTTAAAACATGGAAAGGACGCGAAAACGGATTGCGTGCAGATCTTGCACAAGCCTTGTATGATTTAAATCCCGGTGTCTTTCGTTTTCCGGGAGGCTGTATTATCGAAGGGAACAGCCTGGACACACGTTATCAGTGGAAAAATTCAGTAGGCCCGGTAGAAAATCGTCCTTTGAATGAAAATCGTTGGAACTATACCTTTAAGCATAAGGCTTTTCCCGACTACTTCCAGAGTTTGGGCTTAGGCTTTTATGAATATTTCTTGTTAAGTGAGGATATTGGTGCAGAACCTTTGCCGGTTATTAGCTGTGGACTTTCATGTCAGTATGAAAGCAATGAGGTTGTTCCTTTGGATGAACTTGATCCTTACGTGCAGGACGCGCTCGATCTGATAGAGTTTGCCAATGGTGATGTAGAGACGACTTGGGGTAAGGTACGTGCGGAAATGGGACATCCCGAACCGTTTAATCTAAAAATGATTGCTGTGGGTAACGAACAGTGGGACAAAGTGTATGTGGAACGTCTGGAAGTGTTTACCAAGGCTATTCGTGAGAAATATCCGAATATCAAGGTGATTGGTTCATCCGGCCCTAACGCTTCGGGGGATAAGTTTGACTATTTATGGCCTGAAATGAAGAGAGTAGGAGTCGATTTAGTAGATGAACACTATTACATGGAACCCAAATGGTTCTTGGAGAATGCCAAACGCTATGACGGCTACGATCGTAAAGGCCCGAAAGTATTTGCCGGTGAGTATGCGGCACATGATTACCCGACCCAAAAAGCTAACAATCTGTTTGCCGCTTTGTCTGAGGCCGCTTTCATGACCGGATTAGAGCGTAATGCGGATGTTGTACATTTGGCAACTTATGCTCCCTTGTTTGCTCACGTAGATGCTTGGCAATGGAATCCGGATTTGATTTGGTATGATAATTTGCGTATGATGCGTACTCCTAATTATTATGTTCAGCAGATGTATGGTATGAATGCCGGAACAGATGTACTTCGTTTGCAGATGGATGGAGAAGCGGTAACCGGACAGGACAGCTTGTATGCGACAGCGGCTCTTGACGCACCAACAGGAGAAATTATTCTGAAATTGGTGAATGTTGGTGCAAAACCTTCTGATGTGAAAATTGATTTTAATGGATTGAAGAAACGTCAACTTGTATCGGGTAGTTGCACTTATTTGCAGAATGATGATTGGAAGACTGTCAATTCGCTGGAACAGGAAATTTTAGTTCCTCGTGTTCGTCCTGTTCAAGTGAAAGGCCAATCAATGAATATACAACTTCCTGCACGTTCATTTGGGGTGTATCGCTTGCAATTGAATTAATTTTGTATCATATTTGAAATATATTTTATTTGATTATATTTTATTTCTCCTATCTTTGTAGCGGCATGTTGGAAAAGTTACCTTTCATACTGCTATTATTTATAAAATTATTTGTATCATGAAGAAACAACTTATCACAGGGCTGTTTGCTGCTTTGGCTGTAGGTGGGAGCGCACAGTCTTTCAAAGAATGGCAAGATCCAGAAGTAAATGCCGTAAATCGTGCTCCCATGCACGCTAACTATTTTGTCTATGAGTCGGACGATGCTGCTACTGTAGGTAAAAAAGAACAGTCCTCCTATTACATGTCCATGAATGGTTCTTGGAAATTTTTCTGGGTGAAGGATGCTGATTCCCGTCCTACTGATTTTTGGAAGGTAGGTTATAACGACTTGGGTTGGGACGATATACAAGTACCGGCTGTATGGGAATTGAATGGCTATGGCGATCCTATCTATGTAAATACAGGTTATGCGTGGCGTAACCAGTTCAAAAACAATCCTCCGCAGGTACCTACGGAGAACAATCATGTTGGTTCTTATCGTCGGGAGTTTGTTATTCCTGCTGTGTGGAAAGGGAAAGATATCATTGCTCATTTTGGTTCGGTGACATCGAACATGTATTTGTGGGTAAATGGGAAATATGTAGGTTACAGTGAGGATAGTAAGTTGGAAGCGGAATTCGATTTGACTTCTTATCTAAAACCTGGACAGAAGAATCTGATTGCTTTTCAAGTATTCCGCTGGTGTGACGGATCTTATCTGGAAGATCAGGACTTTTTCCGTTTCAGTGGCGTTGGTCGTGATTGCTATTTTTATGCACGCGACAAGAAACGCATTGAGGACATCCGCGTGACGCCTGATTTGGATACAGATTATAAGAACGGTTCATTGAACATTGCTTTGACTTTGAAAGGCGGTGGTACTGTTAATTTGGAATTGTTGGATGCTGCTGGTAAACAAGTGGCTACAGCTACAGCCAAAGGTAATGGTTCCATAGTGATGAATGTGGAAAATCCGTTCAAATGGAGTGCAGAATCTCCTTATCTATATACATTACGTGCTTCTATGCAGGGTAGTGCAGAAGTGATTCCTGTTAAGGTCGGTTTCCGTAAAATAGAACAAAAAAATGGGCAGATATTGGTGAACGGCCAGGCCGTACTCTTCAAGGGGGCTGACCGTCATGAACTGGACCCGGACGGTGGTTACGTCGTATCTCCTGAACGCATGTTGCAGGATATACAGGTTATGAAGAAGTTTAATATTAATGCTGTGCGTACTTGTCACTACCCGGATGACAATCTGTGGTATGATTTGTGTGATAAGTATGGTATTTATGTTATTGCAGAAGCCAATGTGGAATCTCATGGTATGGGTTATGGTGATGAGACTTTGGCCAAACGTGCCGACTATAAGAAAGCACATTTGGAACGTAATCAGCGCAATGTACAGCGTGGATTCAATCACCCCAGTATCATTTTCTGGTCATTGGGTAATGAGGCCGGTTTCGGACCTAACTTTGAGGCTGCCTACAACTGGGTGAAAGCAGAAGACTCCAGTCGTCCTGTCCAATATGAGCAAGCTCATGGAAATGAGTTTACAGATGTATATTGCCCTATGTATGCTGATTATAACCGCATGGAGAAATACGCTCGTACTAAAGATATCAAGAAACCGCTGATTCAGTGTGAATATGCCCATGCGATGGGGAACTCTCAAGGTGGTTTTAAAGAATATTGGGATTTGATTCGTAAATATCCCGTTTTGCAGGGAGGTTTTATATGGGATTTTGTAGACCAGTCTGTACGTTGGACTGGCAAGGACGGTGTCAGTATCTATGCCTATGGTGGTGATTTCAATCGTTATGATGCTTCCGATAATAATTTCTGCGATAATGGTTTGATCAGTCCGGATCGTGTTCCCAATCCTCATATGTACGAAGTTGGTTATTTCTATCAGAACATTTGGACAACTCCTGCTGATTTAGCTCAAGGTGAACTGAATGTGTACAATGAAAATTTCTTCCGCGATTTGTCTGCTTATTATATGGAATGGACAGTGCTTGCCAATGGCGAAGCTATTCGTAGTGGAAGAGTTGAAAATTTGAATGTGGCTCCACAGCAGACCGTCAAGATTAAATTGGATCTGGGACACGTGTGTGAATGCAAGGAATGGGTGCTCAACGTTTCATATCGTTTGAAGAACCGTGAAGGACTGTTACCGGCCGGTTATGTGGTAGCTAAAGACCAGTTGGTGCTGAATCCATATAAAGCCCCCGATATGGAATTGAAGAATGTAGAAGAAGCTAATGTTGCTGTAATTGTTCCCCAAGTGAAAGACAACGATTGGAGTTACTTGATTGTAGAAGGCGAGGATTTCAGTCTGGAATTCAATAAGCACACAGGTTATCTTTCCCGTTATGAGGTTGCAGGTACAAAAATGATGAAAGAAGGGACACAGTTGACACCCAATTTCTGGCGTGCACCGACAGACAATGATATGGGTGCAGGTTTGCAGCGGAAGTTTGGCGTTTGGAAGGATCCGGGTCTGAACCTGACATCCTTTGAATGGAATATGAACGATGGGCAAGTTGTTGTAAATGCAGAGTATGAAATGAAGAATGTTTCCGCTAAGCTGAATTTGACCTATGTTATCAATAATAAGGGAGCTGTGAAAGTTACTCAGAAAATGACAGCCGACGCACAGGCCAAAGTGGCTCCGATGTTCCGTTTCGGTATGCAGTTGCAGATGCCTAAGTCATTTGAAACGATTGAATATTACGGCCGTGGCCCAATAGAAAATTACATAGACCGTAACCATTCTACTGATTTGGGACTGTATCGCCAGAGCGTAGATGATCAGTTCTATTCTTATATTCGTCCGCAGGAAACTGGTACAAAGACCGACATTCGTTGGTGGAAACAGTTGAATGCTGCCAATCGTGGTTTGAAGATTGTAGCTGAGGCTCCTTTCTCTGCTTCTGCTTTGCACTACACTATTGAATCGCTGGATGATGGTTGGGATAAAGACCAGCGTCATTCACCAGAAGTGGAAAAGGCGGATTTGACCAACTTGTGCATTGACAAGGTACAGATGGGACTTGGTTGTGTAAACAGTTGGGGAGCGTGGCCTTTGCCGCAGTATCAGATACCTTATGGCAATTATGAATTCTCATTCATTCTGACTCCAATATGCCACAGTGTCTCTATGAAGTGATGGTTTATTAGCTTACTGATGGAACTGAAAAGCCGGATATGTTTATACTTAATATCCGGCTTTTTCATATATGCTGCACAACATAGTTTAGTAACATTCCAAAGTTTGTTGCTTTTTCTGTAATTAATTTCTAATTTGCGCCTCACAAAAATAAGGGCATGCACATGCATGCTAAGTATTCACATTAAATCTTATATATCATGAAAGTATATCAGACAAATGAAATCAAAAACATTGCTCTTCTTGGCAATGACGGATCGGGTAAAACCACTCTCACGGAAGCGCTGCTCTATGAGAGTGGTATTATAAAACGTCGCGGAAGAATTACCGCCAAGAATACGGTCAGCGATTACTTTCCGGTGGAACAAGAATATGGTTATTCTGTGTTTTCCACCGTTTTCCATGTAGAGTGGAATGGCAAGAAGTTGAATATTATCGACTGTCCGGGAAGTGACGACTTCGTGGGTGCAGCTATAACGGCACTCAATGTGACAGATACTGCTGTCTTGTTGTTGAATGGCCAATATGGCCCTGAAGTAGGTACTCAAAATCATTTCCGCTATACTGAGAAATTGGGTAAACCGGTTATCTTCTTGGTGAACCAGCTTGATAATGAAAAGTGCGATTACGATATGGCACTTGAGCAGTTGAAAGCGATTTATGGCTCAAAAGTTGTTCCGGTACAATATCCGTTGGCTACTGGCCCCAACTTCAATTCATTGATCGACGTACTGCTGATGAAGAAATATTCATGGGGCCCTGAGGGAGGTGCGCCTACCATTGAAGAAATTCCTGCCGAGGAAATGGAAAAAGCGACCGAATGGCATAAGGCTTTGGTTGAGGCTGCTGCCGAGCACGATGAAGAATTGATGGAGAAGTTCTTTGAACAAGAGTCGCTGACTGAAGACGAAATGCGTGAAGGGATCCGTAAAGGACTGGCTTGTCGTGGTATGTTTCCAGTGTTCTGTGTGTGCGCGGGTAAGGATATGGGAGTCCGCCGTCTGATGGAGTTTTTAGGTAATGTAGTACCTTTTGTTGATGAAATGTCACCGGTACATAATACGCGTGGTGAAGTGATTAAGCCTGATACAGACGCCCCTGCTTCTCTTTATTTTTTCAAGACAGCTGTTGAACCGCATATTGGCGACGTACAGTATTTCAAGGTGATGAGTGGTAAGGTACATGAAGGTGATGACTTTACAAATGCCGATCGTGGTTCCAAGGAACGCATAGTCCAGATTTATGCTTGTGCGGGATCTAATCGTATTAAAGTAGAAGAAATGGTGGCTGGTGACATTGGCTGTACGGTAAAGCTGAAAGATGTTCATACTGGTAATACGTTGAATGGAAAGGGAGCTGAAAACCGTTTCAATTTTATAGAATATCCGAATTCAAAATATTCACGTGCCATCAAACCGGTAAACGAAGCCGATACGGAAAAGATGATGGCTATCTTGAATCGTATGCACGAAGAAGATCCTACATGGATTATCGACCAATCGAAAGAGTTGCGTCAAACCATTGTACATGGACAGGGTGAATTCCATTTGCGTACATTGAAATGGCGTTTGGAAAACAATGAAAAACTTCAGATCAAGTTTGAAGAGCCTCGTATTCCTTATCGTGAAACGATTACCAAGGCAGCCCGTGCAGATTACCGTCATAAGAAACAGTCGGGTGGCGCAGGACAGTTTGGTGAGGTTCATCTGATTGTGGAACCCTATTACGAAGGAATACCAGCTCCTGATACCTATAAATTCAACGGGCAGGAGTTCAAGATGAATGTGAAGGGTACGGAAGAGATTCCTTTGGAGTGGGGAGGTAAGCTGGTGTTTGTCAACTGTGTGGTTGGTGGAGCCATTGATGCCCGCTTCATGCCGGCTATCTTGAAAGGTGTAATGTCCCGTATGGAGCAAGGACCTCTTACCGGTTCATATGCCCGTGATGTACGTGTTATCGTTTATGACGGTAAGATGCACCCCGTAGATTCTAATGAAATCTCTTTCATGCTCGCCGGACGAAATGCCTTTAGCGAGGCTTTTAAGAATGCAGGGCCGAAAATCTTGGAACCTATTTATGATGTAGAGGTATTTGTTCCTTCCGATAAGATGGGTGACGTGATGAGTGATTTGCAGGGACGTCGTGCTATGATTATGGGTATGAGCAGTGAAGCCGGTTACGAAAAACTGATTGCCAAGGTTCCTTTAAAGGAAATGTCTTCTTATTCGACTGCATTGAGTTCTTTGACGGGAGGCCGTGCATCGTTCATCATGAAATTTGCAAGTTATGAATTAGTTCCAAGTGATGTTCAGGATAAGCTGATTAAGGAATTTGAGGCCAAACAGGCTGAAGAATAGCGCAACTTCATTTCATCTGTTTTTTATAATTGTTAAAACCGCCAATCTTTTTAACGAAAGAAAGGCGGTTTTTATTGTTTTCCCATCAATAAGTTTGCTGAAAATGACTGTTATGATTAATTTTTTATTAATTTTGCAAATAATACAGGGCCTTGTTTTGTTATAGTTCCGATAATGGAACCTAAATAGCTTCAATCGGTTAATTTATCACCTCACTTGGGTTAAAACAGGTTAAGTGATTAGGAATGTTAATTAGGGACTGTTAATTTTGTAACTATGAAAAAGTCTACGATTTGGATATTAGGTGTTGTAATGGGGCTTTCGTTCCTCAGCTTGTTGTATCTGCAGATCAGTTACATTGAGGAAATGATAGAGATGCGCAATGAGCAGTTTGACGAATCCGTGAAACGTGCCTTAATGGCAGCTTCCAAGGATGTTGAATCTGCCGAGGTGGCCCGTTGGCTAAGAGATGACATTTCGGAAGCTGAAAAGAAAGCATGGGGACAGGCACAGGGTAAGGATGGGAATGGAATGGTGCAGACTCATCGTTTCATGATGACCTCTCCAGACGGAACAATACGTTCTTCGGTCGAACTGAAGACATTCTCCAACCAGCCATCCGAGTTGCCGCGGGCTATGATTTCGCGCAACCATGGTGTGAAGACCATTCCTCAGACATCTCGCTCGTTGGCTGATATGATCAAGAACCGTTATTTGTACCAGCGTGCTTTGGTGGATGATGTGGTTTTCAACATGCTTTATCATGCCAGCGATAAGCCCATTGAGCAAAGAGTCAATTTCAAAAATTTGGATCAATACATCAAGTCCGGTTTGATTGATAATGGCATTGGAGATTTTGACTATCATTTTAAGGTGATAGACCGTGACGGGCGGGAGGTGTACCGTTGTTCAGATTATAGCGATGAGGGGAGTGAAAGCTCTTATACCCAACCGTTGTTCTTGAACGATCCGCCTGCACGGATGAGCGTTGTGAAGGTTCATTTTCCGGGAAAGAAGGACTATATCTTCGATTCGGTTAGTTTTATGATACCTTCGATGATTTTTACTTTTGTGCTGCTTATTACGTTCATATTTACGATTTATATCGTATTCCGTCAGAAGAAACTGACAGAAATGAAGAACGATTTTATCAATAATATGACTCATGAGTTCAAGACACCGATTTCTACGATTTCGTTGGCTGCCCAGATGTTGAGCGATCCGGCTGTAGGTAAGTCTCCTGCTATGTTTCAGCATATTTCGGGAGTGATTAATGATGAAACGAAACGGTTGAGGTTTCAGGTAGAAAAGGTGCTGCAAATGTCGATGTTCGACAGACAGAAAGCAACACTGAAGCCTAAGGATGTAGATATTAATGAACTGATTACAGGGATTGTTCATACCTTTGCTTTGAAAGTGGAACGCTACAATGGAAAGATTGATACAGAGCTGGAAGCTACAGAGGCACATGTCCTTGTGGACGAGATGCATATCACAAATGTGATCTTCAACCTGATGGACAATGCCATGAAGTACAAGCGGCCTGATATAGACTTGCATTTGCTGGTAAAGACATGGAATGAGACCGGTAAACTGATGATTTCGGTACAGGATAACGGTATCGGTATCAGGAAAGAGAATTTGAAGAAAATATTCGAGAAGTTCTATCGCGTGCATACGGGTAATCTGCACGATGTAAAGGGCTTTGGATTGGGATTGGCCTATGTAAAGAAAATAATTATGGCTCATAAGGGAACCATTCGGGCTGAAAGTGAACCTAACATGGGAACTAAATTTATTATTGCATTACCTTTATTAAAAATTGATTGATATGGACGAGAAATTACGAATTTTATTGTGCGAGGACGATGAGAATCTCGGTATGTTATTGAGAGAATACTTGCAAGCCAAAGGCTATGCTGCCGACCTGTTTCCCGATGGAGAGGCCGGGTATAAAGCCTTTTTGAAAACGAAGTATGACTTATGTGTATTCGATGTTATGATGCCGAAGAAAGATGGTTTTACATTGGCGCAGGAAGTGCGTGCGGCCAATGCTGAAATTCCCATTATCTTCTTGACGGCAAAGACATTGAAGGATGATATTCTGGAAGGCTTCAAGATTGGTGCCGACGATTATATCACCAAACCTTTCAGTATGGAAGAACTTACTTTCAGAATCGAAGCAATCTTGCGTCGTGTGCGTGGTAAGAGAAACAAGGAAAGCAACATTTATAAGATTGGTAAGTTTACGTTTGATACTCAGAAGCAAATCCTTTCCACGGCCGAGAAGCAAACGAAGCTGACAACGAAAGAGTCTGAACTGTTAGGCTTGCTTTGTGCGCATGCCAATGAAATCCTTCAGCGCGACTTTGCTTTGAAGACGATTTGGATTGATGACAATTACTTCAATGCTCGTAGTATGGACGTGTATATTACGAAGCTGCGTAAGCATCTGAAAGAAGATGATTCTATCGAAATCATAAATATTCATGGCAAGGGTTACAAACTGATTACTCCCGAACCGGAGAATTGATTTCTATTTCAAAGTTGCCGTTCTGCCGTTTGTTCTTTGGAGCAAGCGGCAGGCTGATATTACAATATAAAAGGACGATTGCCCGGCAACCGTCCTTTTATATTTTGTTTGATTTTGAATTAATCGGCAATTCTCTTGTTGATGGCGATGTAGGCAACCAAGCCGATAACGATAACGACTGCTGCACCTCCCAAGATTAAATTGTTGTTAACATTACCAGTGAAGGAGCATGCTACCAGAATGATTGCTCCCACCAGGATTAGTATCAATCCCAAGTTTTTCAATAAGCCTTTCATTTGTGTGTATTTTTAATAGATTATTATATTCATGCAATTCAGTCACAAAGAAAAGCATAATTCTTTTACAAGCGAAATTATTTGTGCAAAAAAACTGTTAATGCCCGATTTCATTTGTTTTTTTCTCTTTTTTGTGACGTTTGAGGGCTGTATGCCGATCCCTTTTTTCAGTCTTTGATATTGATGAAAAAGTTTTTTCAGTAATTCCTATTCTGCACTCAGTTCTTCTAACTTTACTCCCTTCAGGGTTTCTATCAGAGTTGGTTGGCTATAAGACTCATTTTGGCCTCCGGCTCTCTTCGTCCTTGGTCAGGTGTATCCGATTGGTGTGGCGGTCTTTCATGCCCGATAAATCCTACATTGACGAATAAAAAGTATTAAATGTTTGCAGTTCAAAATAAAATGCCTACCTTTGCACCGCAATTTTTAAACCAACTAAAAAATTTAATCAAACAAGTATGAACCATTACGAAACCGTTTTCATTTTGACTCCCGTTTTGTCTGATGTTCAGATGAAGGAAGCGGTAGAGAAATTCAAAGGCATCCTTACTGCTGAAGGTGCTGCGATTGTAAATGAAGAGAACTGGGGACTGAAGAAGCTGGCTTATCCTATCCAGAAGAAGTCTACAGGTTTCTATCAGCTGATTGAGTTCGATGCAGAACCTTCTGTAATCGAGAAACTGGAAGTTAACTTCCGTCGTGACGAACGCGTAATCCGTTTCTTGACTTTCAAACAAGACAAGTATGCTGCCGAATACGCTGTAAAAAGAAGAAGTGTAAAATCAACTAAAAAGGAGGATTAATCATGGCACAACAAGTTCAATCAGAGATCAGATATTTAACTCCGCCTTCAGTAGACGTTAAGAAGAAAAAATACTGCCGTTTCAAAAAGAGCGGTATCAAGTACATTGACTACAAAGATCCTGAGTTCCTGAAGAAATTCCTGAACGAACAGGGTAAGATTCTTCCCCGCCGCATTACGGGTACTTCTTTGAAGTATCAGCGTCGTGTGGCTCAAGCTGTTAAGAGAGCCCGTCACTTGGCATTGCTGCCTTATGTAACTGACATGATGAAATAATAAGGAGGAGATAGTATGGAAATTATATTGAAAGAAGACGTAATAAACTTGGGTTATAAGAACGACATCGTGACTGTAAAGTCCGGTTATGGTCGTAACTACCTCATTCCTACCGGTAAGGCCGTTATCGCTTCTCCGTCTGCAAAGAAGATGTTGGCGGAAGAACTGAAGCAGCGTGCTCACAAGTTGGAGAAAATCAAAAAAGATGCTGAAGAATTGGCTGCAAAGCTGGAAGGTGTTTCTTTGACTATTGCCACAAAGGTAAGCTCTACGGGTACGATCTTTGGTTCTGTAGGAAGCATTCAGATTGCTGACGAGTTGGCAAAACTGGGTCACAATATCGATCGCAAGATTATTTCTATAAAAGACGCTGTGAAGGAAGTTGGTCACTACAAAGCAGTTGTTAAGCTGCATAAGGAAGTTTCTGTAGAAATTCCTTTCGAGGTAGTTGCTGAAGAAGCTTGATAAAACTTTCCGTTCCATAAAAATTTTGAGAGCGTACATCTTTGGTGTACGCTCTTTTTTTTCATCCTATTCCTTTACGTTGCCACGCAGCACTTCCTGAGGTCCCGACGCAGTGCTGCATGAGGATGTCATGCAGTGCTTTATGAGGAAGGAACGAAGCACTTCGTCAGAGGGCCAGTAAGCACGGTGTCAGACTGGAAGAATCTGCCCGTGAAGAAAAAAGGAAAAAATACGAGGCATTGGTACGAGTAAAATAGTCCTGTCAACAAAATCCATTGATAATCAGCTTATTTTGTTGACAGGACAACAGCCGTGCAAACTTTTTGAAAGAAAAATAAATTAAATAGTCCGCCTTTAAAGGCAAGGTATTTTTTATTTTTTTTCGCGGAAATGTTTACCAACGACCCTGTCCTGTCAACAATATCCATTGATAATCAGG
>NZ_CANRPM010000014.1 GCF_947632445.1 uncultured Bacteroides sp.
GGAACAAGACGATATGCCTCTTTGGTAATGTGGTGGGAATACATGCACTGTGCAACAAGAAACCGAAAGAACATAGTTTTCATATATGATACTAAATTTCGTGCTTTTTGTTCCGTATCAAAACTACCTACAACAAGATATGTTTCTGTACAAATGGTGTGGGGTGGTAATATGTCTATCTTTGAGAATACCCTCCGTTTCCCGTCTTTGCCCGGATTTCCTGCATGGTCGTAACCTACATACGAGGTTATCACCTTCCATTTGTCTATCAATTCCCGACCAACAGTAATTTCTTCACTGCGATAAGGCCCTTCTCCATTTTGCCATCTTAAAACAATATTGCCACTATCCTGCGGACGAACAAAAGTTGCTAATCCAAACGGTTTACGACTGGACACAACATCCGACATTTTCGGTTCATTGAACGCACATACTTTCCTTACAATAATAGCCGCAACATCGTATCGAATAAATGTGTCGAACTCATTCAAAGCTCGGACAGAATGTTGTGTACTATCTTTCTTTACATTCATAACATCACACAATCCTTCGTTGTCCCTGTCCCACAGAAAATAACATACCCCACCAGCAATATCTACACCCGGAAAACAATCAGCCGCATTTTCATAATCGACTAACATACGGATATGTTTGTCGTTTAACATTTCTTTTCGGAAATCATCTAATCCTTTTCCTCCGCCAAACCAACGCGAAGGAATTATCATAGTCAAATAGCGGGGGTTGAGTTTTTTTGCTTGTTGTATAAATTTATGATATATTGGACTGGCGCTTGCACCATTTCCTCCGTCGCTTAACTGGTAAGGCGGATTGCCTATAATGACATCGAATCGCATATCGGGAAATAAAAATTCGGGATTATCTGCATGAATAAATCGGTAGGCATGGCTTTCCAACACCTCGCTACGGTCGTACACTTCGCGGCTCGCCCCGCAGTAGCGGCATCGTCCGTTCACCCACGTGTGGGCAGCCGGCTCGTAAAGGATATTGCCCTGCTCGTCGTCGAAAGCCGTGCATACGGAATAGTGCCCGTTAGCCGTCTTGGAGCAATACACCGACCGCCGAGACAGCAAGCCCGTCAGCTCCGTAATTGCCAGTCCGAAGAGTTGTTCTTTGAAAATATGGTCGGCACGCTCCTGCACATCGGGGATCTGTTCGGCAAGTCCTGCCATCAGACGGCGGGCAATCTCGCGCAGGAAGACTCCCGTTTTGCTACCGGGATCGAGGAATCGCGCATGGGGGTCGCTCCACAAAGACGACGGAAGCAAATCGAGCATCCGATTGGCTACGTCGGGCGGCGTAAACACCTCGTCGTTGCTCAGATTGGCGAGGCAGGTCAGTACATCGGGGTTGTAATTCGGAATCATGGTTCACCTATTTTTAGAAAGTGTACAAGCGGATATTCGGCAACGGGCGTAGGCAGAAAAGCCTGTTCGCCAAGGTCGGAAAAAAGGTTCGGCCCCTCCATCGGCTGGCTTTCCAAAAGATTTGCCAGCGTGAAGTCGCGCCGTTTGAACAAGCCCTTGCCCGTGTCAGACCACTCGGCAAAGACGATCGGCTTTTGCGCATCGTCCAGTGTTTTCAGAGTCAGCGCATCGCCCCAGACAATATTCAGTTCGAGCATCCGCCGCACCGTCCGGCGGCATGCCTCCTTGCACCCGTCGCCGAACAGAGACGTATAGGCGGCATCGAAGACCTCGAAAAGGCGCCGGCGGCAGACGGCTACATTGTCGGGCAGGATTTCAACGCCGTAGAGCGAACTCACGGCGAGGCAGGCATACTGCTCCCATACGATTTGCGGACGGGGATAGCGGGCGGCAACAACGGCAAGTTTGCGGTTCAGGATTTCGATGAGAAAAGCGCCCTGCCCGCAGGCGGGTTCGAGAAAGCGCGACGCAATGCGTTCGCACTCCTGCCCCACGAGGTCGCACATGGCTCGCACCTCGCGTTCGGCGGTAAATACTTCGCCGTGGTCGACGACACGACGGCGGGAGATGATTTGGGCCGGTTGGGTATTTTCTTGTTTCGGCATAGACTTCTGTATGCGAGCCTTCGCCGATATTCGGATAAGCAAAAAAGAAGGGCAATGAACCATTCGTTAGATTGCTTATCTTCAATCCAAGGTACGGCCAAGCACCTAATACACCAGATAAGCACGAATAGTTCACGCCCATTGGACGTGAACCCCGCCACTTACTCCCGTGTATTCAAAAATTTGGCCGTTTTGGATTGAGGGAATAAGAGCTAAAGCTCAATTAATTATATATCTTTACTTTTTTATTTCTGTTTTTCTATCGTTTTTTAGAGTTCAACGCGACAAAGATAGCAAATATTTCAATTCCGCAACTTACAGCGCATCGAAATTGTCGTCCAACTTATCGAGTTCATCCAGCAAGGAGTCGATGCGATGCCCGGTGCCTGCGGCTTGTCGTCAATACAAACAGCCGAACATCCAAAGCGGAATCCGGTTGCCGCTTCCGGTCTCTATACCATCCAATAGAGAAACTCCACCAGCTCTTCCAAGCTGTGATTATTGAACCACATGTTATCCAACGACACATACAGCACTTCGTCGAGAGTGGAGAAAGTCTCCTTGATATGTTGCAGCAGCAGTGTTGTCTTGCGACACCGCGTGCGCCCTTAATGCCAATGAGCCGCACATTCCAGTTTATGCGGCCATACAAATATCGTTTGAAACGCAAATCCGTAGCGGCGAGTTTACGGTGAAACGTATTTACCAACGGTTGAATATCCACGTAATCCATAGCGGCGTAATTTATTTATTTCGTTGCAAATATAATGAAACACTTTCGGGAAAGCGAATTTTCCATAAAATCTCACCTTTGGGGAAGTGCTTTATTTGTTCGTTTCGCAGAATGATGTCTGTCTGTCTCGACGTTTCGCCGTCACCTTCCGAGCATCCACTTCCACGCCGGCACAGCATGGACAATCCTGCCGTTTCTTTCGAAAGAACACTCCTCGTCAATCGTTATAATGGACAGTTTGTCGCATTGGGTTGCTTTCGATGCTTCCAACAGGCCGTTGATTTCCCGTTCTCTGGTATCTCTGTCGGACATATCCCATGTAACCTGTATCAACTCATCGACATGTTCATTCCGCTGAATCACGAAGTCGCACTCGGCGGACTCCTGAAAATAAAAGATGCAGTCAGCAGGTTTCAGATTACGATACAGATGAAGGAATACGATATTTTCCAACAGTTTGCCGTTGTCATCGCTCTGCGGAAGCAGCACGGCACTGCGCAAGCCGTTGTCGATGCAGTAATATTTCTTTTGGGACTTCTGTTCTTTCGCCAAGGAACGTTCATATTTGGGTATGCGGACAAACAGGAAAACATCGCACACATAATCGGCCCATCGGTAAAGTTCGTCCTTGTTTATCCGCAAGCCCTGCGATTTGATATCGTTGTATATCGACAATATCGAGGTCGGCTTGGTCAGATTGGCCATTATGCGTTTGACAAAGTAGCGGAGAACCGGCAAATTCGCTATTCCGTAGTGCTCGGCAATATCTTTCAGGAGCATGGTGTCGAAATAGCCGTTCAGAAGCTGCAATTTCTCCGTCTCCGACGAGGTCAATACTACTTCAGGAAATGCGCTTGCATGATTATACTTGATAAAAGCATTGCGGACTTTTGCCTTGTCCTGTTCGAGATAACTATCCGTGCCGATACCTTTGAACCGGCAATATTCGTTAAAAGAAAGCGGATAGGTCTTATGCTCGAGCGGATAGCCCCGCAAAGCCGTAGACAGTTCCGTAGACAACATCGTGGCATTGCTGCCGCACAGATAGATGTTCTTGCAATAACTTTTATACACCCGTAAAACGAAATATTCCCAATCCTCGATAATCTGGATTTCATCGAAGAACATATACACGTCTTTTATGGGCACGTCGGGATACATCTCCATATAGGAAACGATTATCTCGTCCAAGTCGTCGGAGGTCATCTTTTTCAAACGCTCGTCGTCAAATCCTATCCACAGGATGTTTCTTACCGGCACACCGCTTTCAATCAGTGCATTAATCGCTATCATCATCAACGTGGACTTGCCGCATCTGCGTACACCGGGTATGGTGATGATTTTCTTGCGGTTTATCGGCAGCTCCTCATCGCGACGAATAACCTCGAACGGCATCTCCTGCTGTTTGAGCGCTATCAACGACTTAATAGTATCCTTTCTCATGTTCTCTTCGATGTTTTCCGTGCAAATATACAAAGTTCCTCCAATAACGGAAACTATCCGAAAAAGTTTCCGAATTTCGCGGAAAGATTATTGCATATTTCATCCTTTCTGCCGACTTCAATGCTTCCTTTGAATATCATCGTGAAAGCCCGGCTGCCTCCGACCGCCTAAAGTTCCGGCCGGCTGCGCTTCAGCCGCAGACTGTTCGTCACCACGCTGAAGCTGCTGAACGCCATGGCTGCTCCCGCAATCATGGGATTGAGCAGGAAGCCGCAGACAGGGTAGAGTACGCCGGCAGCGACGGGTACGCCTATCAGATTGTAGACGAACGCCCAAAACAGATTCTGCCGGATGGTGCGCACGGTGAATCGGGAGAGGTTCAGGGCTTCGGGCAGCTTGCTGAGGTCGCCCCGGAGCAGGGTGATGCCTGCCACGTCCATGGCGATGTCGCTACCCGTGCCCATGGCGATGCTGAGGTCAGCTTGTGCCAGGGCGGCGCTGTCGTTGATGCCGTCGCCTACCATCGCGACGGTTTTCCCCTCCTGCTGAAGGCGGGCAATGAAAGCCGCCTTTTCCTGCGGCAGTACGTTGGCGCGGTAGTGGTGGATGCACGTCTGTTCGGCAATGGCACGGGCGGTAACTTCATTGTCGCCCGTCAGCAGGTAGACGTCGATACCCTGGTGTTGCAGGCGGCTGACGGTCTTGACAGACGTGGACTTCACACGGTCGGCTACGGCGGCTACGGCCAGCGCCTCGTATTCGTCGAAAAGCCAGACGACGGTCTGCGCTTCGGCTTCCAAACGATCGGCCTCCAGCATCAGCAGCGGGTCGACAGCTATTGTATGTTCGTCCAGCAGACGACGGTTGCCGACGTAGTAGATCGTGCCGTCGACACGGCCCCGGATGCCCCGCCCCGTCAGGCTCTCAAATTCCTCGACCGGCGAAGCGTTCTCCGTCAGACGGGGAGAGACGGTTTCCCAATATTGGACGATAGCTTCGGCCAGCGGGTGTTCGGAGCGTTTCTCCAGCGCATAGAAGGCGATTACGTTACGGTCGGTCTGACGGTTCCAGAGGAGCGCGGTCACCTGCGGACGGCCCTCGGTCACGGTGCCTGTCTTATCCAGCACGACGGTGTCCACCCGCCGGGCACGTTCCAAGCTTTTTGCGTCCTTGATGAGAATACCCCGCTCGGCTCCCTTACCGATACCTACCATGATGGCTGTCGGCGTGGCCAGCCCCAGGGCGCAGGGACAAGCGATGATGAGCACTGTCACCAGCGCGAGCAGGCCGTGAGTGAAGCCGTCGGACGGAGCCAGCAATACCCAACTCACGAAACTCAGCAGGGCGATGACCATGATGACAGGTACGAAGATGCCGGCAATGCGGTCGGCCAGCTTCTGCACAGGAGCTTTGCTGCCCTGCGCCTCCTGCACGGCATGGATGATGTGGGCCAGCAGCGTGTCGCGACCCACCTGTCCGGCACGGAAGATGAAACTGCCCCTCTGGTTGATGGTGCCGGCCAGCACCCGGCTACCCGTGCGTTTGCCAACGGCCATCGGTTCGCCGCTCAGCATACTCTCGTCCACATACGATTGGCCGCACACGACGATGCCGTCCACCGGAACACGCTCGCCGGGACGCACCAGAAGCAAATCGCCGACAACGACCTTTTTCAAAGGTTCGGAGAGGATGGGCAGCCCGGCAGGGATCTGCTTGATGTCGTCGGACAAGGGTTCGTCCACTAAGTTCACCGTCGGCGGTTGCAGCCCCATCAGCTTTTTGATGGCGCCGGTTGTCCGGCTCTTGGCACGCGCTTCGAGCAGGCGACCTAAGAGGATGAAGGCGATGATGACGGCCGAAGCCTCGAAATAGACGTGCGGCTCAATGCCCCGCGACCGCCAGAAGTCGGGGAAGAAGAGGTTGAATACGCTGAACGTGTAGGCGATGCCCGTGCTGACAGCCACCAACGTGTCCATGTTCGTCGCGCGATGCTTCAGCAGGCGCCAGGCGTTGGCGTAGAAACTTCGCCCCAGGATGAAGACCACAGGCGTGGCGAGCAGCCACATGACATAGCCCGCATACGGCCGGTCGGCAAACGCCATAGCGATGACTGCAACGGGCAGGGCAAGAGCGACGGCCCATACGGTGCGCCGCCTCAGTGCGCGGTAGCGGCGACGCTCCTCGGCAACCTTCTCTTCTGCCTCCGCCGATGCGAACGCTTCTTGTCTCGGCATCAGGCCGAAGCCCACGGCTTCCACAGCCCGTCGCAAAGCGTCGGACGTGCAGACCGAAGGGTCGTAAGTCACCGTGGCCGTAGCCGAAGCCAGATTGACAGCAACCCGGACGACGCCCGGCTGCCGGCTCAGGGTTTTCTCCACACGGGCGGAGCAGGCGGCGCAGCTCATGCCCTGTACGTCGAAATTCTGTCGGATAGTAGATTTCCTTTCCATAATTCGTTGACGATTGTTCTTTTTATGTTTGCGGACACAAAGATAAGGAAAGGCAGACGAGAAGCAAGCGAAAACAAACGAATACAACGTTTTTTAATGTGATTTCACCGAACCGTCGCTCGATTTGTCCCGAAATGCCGGAAAAGGGCCTGCCGACTGTACGTCCGCACAGAAAGGAAAGTCAGAGGATGTATCGCACTTCCTTGAAAAGGTAGCGTCGCAAGCGTCCTGTTTCGTCCTGCAGGAGGAGGCGTCCGTCCGGCTCCACGCCGGCCAGTCGGGCCGAGAAGCGTCCGTCCGCGTCTTCGTAGGGATGCAGGCCCTCGCGGCGGAAGAGGGCGTCGGCATAACGGCAGGCAGCGTCGGCGGCCAGGCGTCCGTCCGTGTCGCGGCGCAAGGCTTCGTAGGAAGCATGCAGGCGGCGGAGAAAGCCTTCGAGAACGGCCCGCGCGTCGCAGTCGCGGCCCGTGGCCTGTTTCAGCGACACGGGATTGGGTGCCGGACTGCGGAATACGGTCTGGTTCACGTTGATGCCGATGCCGAGAATACAGCGGCCGATGCGGCTTCCCTCCAGTACGTTCTCGATGAGCATGCCGCAGATTTTCTTCTCGTGCAGGTAGATGTCGTTGGGCCATTTGATGGAGATGCCCTCCACGCACGTGTCCAATTCTTCCTTAACGGCCAGGGAGACGATTTGCGAAAGGACGAACTGCCGGCGTGCCTCGACGAAGCGGGGGTAGAGCACGGTGCTGAACAGCAGGTTGCGCCCGCGTTCAGACTCCCAGCTGTTGCCGCGCTGGCCTCTGCCGTCCGTCTGGAAGCGGGTGGTGACGGTGGTATATTCGGGCGGAGGCGTCGGGGCCGTGTCGCACAGGTCGGCCAAGTAGCGGTTGGTCGAATCGGTTTCCTCCAGCCCGATGATGGGGAAGGACATTGCAGGCTCAGGGCAGTTCGTCATAGGCGCTGCGCATTTTCCGGGTGAATTTCTTGACGACTTCCTCGTAGGAATGGTCTATCAGATGCTTTATCAGCCGGTCGTCCGCGTCGCTGTCCAAGTGCACCTGGTTCCAGTACTTCTTGTTGAAATGCCACGCCCCTTCAACGGCGTTGTAGTGATCGCGCAGTTCGAGGGCATAGTCGGGGTCGCATTTCATGGTGATAAGGTCGGGCGTATTGAGGTTGATGCAAAGAAACATCTTTCCCATCACCCGGATTACGAGAATGTCTTCGCCGAAGGGCATGTCTTCGGTAGCCGCCTTCTTGGCAAGGCAATATTCGCGTGCGGTTTCTATATCCATAACGTTCGGTAAGTATGAAGAAGGTTAAAATACAGGCGGATAAAAGGCATTTTTCAGATGCCCGATGGCAAAGGGCGGATGGGCACCGACGGCCGTAACGATGTCGAAGCGGACGGGCAGGCAGATGTCGAACTGCTTGATGTAGGCGTCGGCCGCCGTGATGATGTGGTGCACCTTCTGCCAGTCCACAGCCTCCTGCGGCTCCCCGCAGTCCGTATCGGTGCGGGTCTTCACCTCGACCACCACCAGTTCGCCTTCGTGCATGGCCACGATGTCCAGCTCCAGACGGTTCTTGCGCCAGTTGCGGTGGCATATCGTGTAGCCCCGGCTCTCCAGATAAGCCGCCGCGGCGTCCTCGCCTTCCTTTCCCAATCGGTTGTGTGCTGCCATATAGCCGTCTTTTTTCTTTTCGGGAGGCAAATTTACGTTTTTTCCGCTTTGTATTTGCAGCAGGAACACTATTTTTGCAGAAAATATGAAAAAGAGAGACAAAACGCGTGCGAAAGCAACGCCCGGCGAGCCCAAACGCGATCAGCGCATTGTATGCCTGATGAATGAAGAGGAACAGCGGATTGTGAACCGTTATCTGGAAAGGTATAAGATAACCAACAAGTCGCGCTGGTTCAGGGAAACAATTCTCATGTTTATCCATAAGAATATGGAAGACGACTATCCGACCCTCTTCGGTGAGCACGACATGAGGCGGTAATCTCCCCAAACCCTTTAACTCTCCTGACAAAATGGACAACACGTTCTACATGAAACAGGCCTTGGCGGAAGCCCGGAAGGCGGCCGCGCGCGGTGAAGTGCCCGTCGGGGCGATCGTGGTATGCAAGGACCGCATCATCGCCCGTGCCCATAATCTGACCGAAACCCTGACGGACGTAACGGCCCATGCCGAGATGCAGGCCATCACGGCGGCTGCGTCGGCACTTGGCGGCAAATACTTGGACGAGTGTACGCTCTACGTCACGGTGGAGCCTTGCGTGATGTGTGCCGGTGCCATTGCTTGGGCGCAGACCGGCCGCCTTGTCTTTGGCGCCGACGACGAGAAGCGGGGCTATCGGCGCTATGCACCGCAGGCGCTCCATCCCAAAACAGTCGTGGTGAAAGGCGTGATGGCCGACGAATGTGCCGACTTGATGAAAGAGTTCTTTCGGGAGAAACGCCGTTAGTCTTATTCCTTTATCTCCTCGTAATCCACGTACTCTCCGTCGTCTTTGGAGAAGATGCGTTCCTTGCGCTTGACGCGTATCCCGTCTTCTTCGGGGCGGTGGCCGTCGTCCGTGTCGGTCGGGGTGCGCGATGATTGCCGGTTGTTTCCGTAGAAGGTATAGTCGCGGAAATCCTGCGAAGGCGGGTTCTTCCGTCTGAGGCCGAAGATGCCGCGTACAATGCTGCCGATGAGGCTGAAGCCGATAATTAGTATCGCTATGAAGAGTATGAACAGAAATCCTAAGAAATGTAACATGTGTATCGAGCGTTTAAGTTGTTTCTGATAACAACGACTGCAACAATCATGCCAGGCGGAAAGTTTATTTCTTCCGCCCGGTAAACCATGACAGCAGGATGTACCAGACGATGCAGGTAACCAATCCCCGCACTTGTAAGGTAGCCAAAAAGAGAATGCAGAGCAGCAGGAAGAGGAAGCTCACCCCGTTATCCTTCCACGACAGGTTTCTGAACTTCAGCGAGAACATCGGGATTTCCGACACCAGCAACCAGGAAAACAGGCAGACCAATGCCAGCAGACAGAGCGGATGAAAACCGCCCCCGATAAGCAAGGAGTGGTAACCTGCGGTGAGCGAAGCCCAAAACAAGGCATTGGCAGGTACGGGCAGGCCGATGAAGGAAATCGCCTGGCGCGTATCGTTGTTGAACTTAGCTAAGCGCAGCGCCGAGAATACCGTAATGAGAAAAGCCGAGTAGGGCAGCCAGGCAGCCACGCTTTCCATGTAGGCGGGATAAGGCATTTCCTTGAACAGAGAAAACACAATGAGCGACGGCGCCAGGCCGAAGCTGACGTCATCGGCCAGTGAATCCAAATCCTTACCGATGACGGAATGAGCGTTCAGAACCCGTGCGGCCAGTCCGTCGAAGAAGTCGAACATTGCACTGATTATGATGAAGAGTAGCGCCGATTCGTAACGTGCTTCGAAAGCCATCACGCCGGCGATGCAGCCCGAAAATAAGTTCAGGCAGGTCAGTGCGTTAGGAATATATCGGGTGATGCGGTTGGCCATAATTATTTGAGTTTGGCAATGACGGTCTGGTTACCCGTTGTCACTTGTCCTAACTTGACAAGAACTTCTGTACCCAAAGGCAGGTACACATCCACACGCGAGCCGAACTTGATGAAACCCATGTGTTCGTCGATGTAGCATTCCTCGCCCGGCTCGGCGTAGGTAACGATGCGGCGTGCCATCGCTCCGGCTATCTGACGGGTCATTATTTCCACTCCTTCGGGCGTCTCGATGATTACCGTCGATCGCTCGTTGTCCGTGCTGGCTTTCGGCAGCCATGCTTTCATAAACCTGCCGTTTTGGCGCCCCACCTTCTTGATGGTTCCGTCTACGGGATACCAGTTGGCGTGTACGTTGACCAGACTCATAAAGATGGAAATCATCAGGCGTCGGTCGTGGAAGTACTCATTTTCCTCGACTTCTTCGATGACGACCACTTTCCCGTCGGCCGGAGCTACCACGATCTTTTCAGTGTCTTGACCGAAAAGACGTATCGGGCAACGGAAGAAATTTACCAATATACCGTACACAATAAGGCTGAAGACTCCTACAATATAAAATGGTACTTTATTATTTAATCCGAAATATAAGGCGGAGTTGACTACCAATAGCAGCAACAGGCTTCCAATCAGCGTCTGAGTTCCTTCACGGTGTATGTGTATCTTTTTTAGTCTTTTTAGTCTGCCCATGTAAACCCGCGTTTATGGAGTTAGTAATTACTTGCAAAAATAGGGGTATTTTAAAACTCTAACAAGAAATTAGGGAAGAAATGCGCTTGCAAGTATTTTTTTGAGGATTATTTTGGCTGAAAAAGGGATAGATTGTACCTTTATGCTCCAATTTGAAAGGAATGCTTATGCAAGATTTTGTTCATCTACACGTACATACCCAGTATTCGTTGCTCGACGGGCAGGCCAGCGTCAGCCGCCTGGTGGAAAAGGCTATCAAGGATGGGATGAAAGGTATCGCAATAACCGACCATGGCAATATGTTCGGCATTAAGGAATTTACCAACTACGTTAACAAGAAGAACGGTGGCCCGAAAGGAGAAATCAAGGATCTGAAGAAAAAGATGGCCGATATCGAGAGCGGCAAGGAGGAGTGCGAGGACAAGGAAGCCGCACTGGCCGACTGTCGTGAGAAGATTGCTGCGGCAGAAGCCCGTATCTTCAAGCCCATTATCGGTTGCGAGATGTACGTGGCACGCCGCACGATGGACAAGAAGGAGGGAAAGCCCGACCAAAGTGGCTATCACTTGGTGGTGCTGGCCAAGAACGAAAAGGGCTACCACAACCTCATCAAGCTGGTGTCGCACGCCTGGACGCAAGGCTACTACATGCGTCCTCGCACTGACCGTAACGAACTGGAGAAGTATCACGAAGGTTTGATTGTCTGTTCCGCTTGCTTAGGTGGCGAAATCCCCAGGAAGATAGTCAACGACAAGCATGATGAGGCTGAAGAAGCAATCCGTTGGTACAAGAACCTTTTCGGCGATGACTTCTACTTGGAGCTGCAACGCCACAAGGCCACCGTGCCGCGAGCTAATCACGAGGCTTATCCCATGCAGCAGAAGGTGAACGCCAAGCTGATGGAATACAGCAAGAAGTTCGGCATCAAGCTGATTTGTACGAATGATGTCCATTTCGTGGACGAGGAGAATGCCGAAGCCCACGACCGCCTGATTTGTCTCAGTACGGGCAAGGATCTCGACGACCCCACCCGCATGTTATACACCAAGCAGGAGTGGATGAAGACCAAGGCCGAAATGAACGAACTTTTCGCCGACGTGCCTGAGGCACTTGCCAACACATTGGAAATTCTCGACAAGGTGGAGTTCTATTCCATCGACCATGCGCCCATCATGCCTACTTTCGCCATCCCTGAGGAATTCGGTACGGAGGAAGAATACCGCAAGAAATATACCGAACAGGACTTGTTCAACGAGTTCACCCGCAACGAGAACGGCGAGGTGGTGCTTGACGAAGAAGCCGCCAACGCCAAGATAAAGCGTTTGGGCGGCTACGAGAAGCTGTATCGTATCAAGTTAGAGGCCGACTACTTAGCCAAGCTGGCTTTCGATGGGGCCAAACGTCTCTACGGTGACCCGTTGAGCGAGGAAGTGAAGGAACGGTTGGTGTTCGAGCTTTACATTATGAAGACCATGGGTTTCCCCGGTTACTTCCTTATCGTGCAGGACTTCATCAACGCTGCACGCACCCAGCTTGGCGTGTCCGTAGGACCCGGACGTGGTTCCGCTGCCGGTTCGGCTGTGGCCTACTGTTTGGGCATCACGAAGATAGACCCCATTCAGTACGACCTGCTATTCGAGCGTTTCCTGAACCCCGACCGTATCTCCCTCCCCGATATTGATGTGGACTTCGATGACGACGGTCGTGGTGAGGTGCTCCGCTGGGTGACCGAGAAATACGGGCAGGAGAAAGTGGCACACATCATCACTTACGGAACAATGGCTACGAAGATGGCCCTCAAGGATGTGGCCCGTGTAGAGAAGCTTCCTTTGCCTGAGTCTGACCGCCTGTGCAGGTTAGTGCCCGACAAGATACCCGACAAGAAGCTGAACCTGCCTAATGCCATTGAATACGTGCCCGAGTTGCGGGCGGCCGAGGTATCGCCCGACCCATTGGTACGCGAGACCATCAAATACGCCAAGATGCTCGAAGGCAACGTGCGTGGTACGGGTGTGCACGCTTGCGGTACCATCATCTGCCGTGATGATATTACCGATTGGGTACCTGTCAGCACGGCCGATGACAAGGAGACAGGCGAGAAGATGCTTGTCACCCAATACGAAGGTTCGGTTATCGAGGATACCGGTCTGATCAAGATGGACTTTTTAGGGCTGAAGACCTTGTCGATTATAAAGGAAGCGGTGGAAAACATCCGTCTGCATCGCGGCATTGAGATTGATATTGACAAAATATCCATTAACGATCCTGCTACTTATAAGCTTTATTGCGACGGCCGCACCATCGGAACCTTTCAATTTGAGTCGGCCGGTATGCAGAAATACCTGCGTGAGCTCCAGCCCAGTACGTTTGAAGACCTTATCGCCATGAACGCCCTCTACCGTCCGGGGCCTATGGATTACATTCCCGATTTCATTGACCGGAAATGGGGACGCAAGCCCATCGAATACGATATTCCCATCATGGAGAAGTACCTGAAGGATACTTACGGCATCACCGTCTATCAGGAGCAGGTGATGTTGCTTTCCCGTTTGCTGGCCGACTTCACCCGCGGTGAGTCCGATGCTCTTCGTAAGGCGATGGGCAAGAAGCTGCGCGACAAGCTGGATCACATGAAGCCGAAGTTCATCTCTGGCGGGCAGAAGAACGGGCATGACCCTAAAGTATTGGAGAAAATCTGGGCCGACTGGGAGAAGTTTGCTTCTTATGCTTTCAATAAGTCGCACGCCACGTGTTACTCTTGGGTGGCCTACCAGACAGCCTATCTGAAGGCTAATTATCCTGCCGAGTATATGGCTGCCGTTATGAACCGAAGCCTTTCAGACATCACCACAATCACCAAACTGATGGACGAATGTAAATCAATGGGCATTAAGGTGCTGGGGCCTGATGTAAACGAGAGTAACTTGAAGTTCACGGTCAACCGCGACGGTAACATCCGTTTCGGACTGGGTGCTGTGAAAGGAGTAGGAGAAGGAGCTGTACAAAGCATTATGGAAGAACGCACGAAGAACGGTCCCTATACGGGTATCTTCGATTTTGTGCAGCGTGTCAATCTCAATGCCTGCAACAGGAAGAACCTCGAGTGCCTGGCATTGGCCGGCGGTTTCGACAGCTTCCCTGAATTGCGCCGCGAACAGTATTTCGCTCTCAACTCTAAGGGAGAAGTTTTCCTGGAGTCACTTATTCGCTACGGCAACCGTTACCAGGTCGACAAGGCTACAGCAACCATTTCGCTTTTCGGTGATGAGAACATGGTGGATATAGCCACGCCTGAAGTACCTGATGCCGAACGTTGGAGTGATCTTGATCGTCTGAACAAGGAACGTGAGTTAGTAGGTATCTATCTTTCCGCCCATCCGTTGGACGAGTATGCCGTCGTATTGGAGCATGTGTGCAATACTCACATGGCTGAACTCGAAAATAAGGAAGCGCTCGTAGGACGCGAAATTACTATGGGCGGTATCGTTACTGCTGTGCGCCGGGGTACCAGCAAGAACGGCAACCCCTATGGCATTGCTAAAATAGAAGATTATTCCGGTGCGGCCGAGATACCGTTCTTCGGTAATGACTGGGTCACTTATCAGGGCTATTTGGGCGAACGTACCTTCCTCTATATAAAGGCACGCTGCCAGCCTAAGCAGTGGAAGCAGAACGAACTGGAGCTGAAGATTACCTCCATTGAGTTGCTGCCCGATGTCAAGGAGAGTTTGATTGGCAAGATCACCATCTTTATCCCGCTCACGGTGCTCAACACGGAATTAGTGAACGAACTGGCGGGTCTTACGAAAGAACATCCCGGTTCTACGGAACTCTACGTCAAGGTATTCGACCCCAAGTCGAAGATGACGCTCGACATGGTGTCGCGTCCGGTGAAACTCTCTGTGGGACGTGAGTTGATTTCTTATTTAAAAGAACGCCCGGAACTGGATTTCCAAATAAATTAGTTCTCTTTAAATAAGATAGGAGGCAGTTCGGAAATAATCAAACTGAAAATACCATTTTCATTTGCTTCTCCGCTTACCTTTTTCTATCTTTGCCCATCAATCAGTATAAAAATGATTTGGAAATAACTTAATAATAATCAATAAATTAAAACCTTAAGACAATGGCATTGGAAATTACTGACAGCAATTATCAGGCTATGCTCGCAGAGAAAACGCCTGTAGTGATAGATTTTTGGGCACCGTGGTGCGGACCTTGCAAGATGGTAGCTCCCATTATCGAGGAACTGGCAGCCGAATATGAAGGCAAGGTACTCATCGGCAAGTGCGACGTAGACGAGAATAATGATGTAGCTGCCGAATTTGGTATTCGCAATATCCCTACCGTCCTGTTCTTCAAGGACGGCAAGCTGATAGACAAGCAGGTGGGTTCTGCTCCTAAATCAACTTATGCGGCTAAAATCAACGCGTTGTTATAAATCATGATTGGGTGGTTGCAAATGGGGTGCTTCCCTGAGAAGGAACGACCGCATTTGCGGCCTTTGTCACTTTTTTTAATCATTCAACAGCATGGGAACAGCAGACGAATTCTTGCAGGATGATTTGGATGACGAAAAGACCATTGAGTTCATCAAAAACTATCTGCCGCAGGACTTAAAGGATAAATTTTCCGACGACGAACTGTATTACTTTCTCGACCTGATAGACGAGTACTATGTAGAGAGCGGAATCCTCGATGCACAGCCCGATAAAGACGGCTATATAGTTATTGATTTGGAGAAGATTGTGGACTATATCATCAAGGAAGCCCGTAAGGACGAAATGGGTGAATATGACCCCGAAGAGTTGCTATTCGTTGTTCAGGGCGAAATGGAATACACCGACTCATTGAGCGGCAACAAATAAGCCGACAATTTTCCCTTTCCCGTTCATGCCGTGTTTCGTTGCTCTCTGACGAAGCACGGCATGACGTTTTCATGAAGCACTTCCTGAGGTCGTCATAAAGCACTTTCTGAGAGGGTGAGAAAGCACTTCGTCAGAGGGTGACGAAGCACTGTCTTAGAAGGCCTGTCTTATGCTTGTGGCGTGTTCAGGACGAAGAACACAGCGGTGGCTATTAGAATGAGTCCCAGCACGCCGTAGAACAGGCGGGCCTGGCGACGTCCCACGTTGCGTACAATGAACTGCGTGTTGTGGGCCGTGAAGAACCAGTTCCAGTCCAGCAGGGCTGCCAGCAGACTGATGATACCCGCAACGGCGAAAATACCTTGTATCAAATATTGGCTGATCATGGCGTGATTAGGCTAATTCTTCCAGTGTCAGGCGGCGTGCACCGTTTTCCACTTCTTCGATGGTTACTTTCACCGTATTACCCGGCAGTAGCTCTTCAATCAGTTCGGGCCATTCGACGAGGCAGACAGCACCGCTGTAGAAGTAATCCTCGTATCCCATATCATACACTTCTTCGAGCTTTTTGATACGGTAGAAATCGAAGTGGTAGATAAGCTCTCCGGCCAGGTCGGAACGATATTCGTTGACGATGGCGAAAGTGGGTGATGTGACGACATCGCTCACACCCAGTTCTTCACAGACTGCTTTGATGAAGGTGGTCTTTCCTGCACCCATCTTGCCGTAAAAAGCAAAAACGGTATTGTCACCCATGGCTTCGACAAACCGGCGGGCGGCTTCGTGAATATGGTCTAAGGATTGGATGTTGATTTCCATTGTAGCTTTTATTAGGTTTTTATCGACTTGACTTAACCAATTAAGGAATAAACTTTTAGCGAATTATTTTTAAGAAATAGAAGTAACGATTTAGTAATCGTACAAATTTTAGTGTTTTACACTGTTATGCTGTCAAATAATTCTTTCGGAAACAAATATAATATGTTTCCCCGAAAGTGGAAAGCAAAATAGATATTTTTTCGGGAATTGGACTTTTGTACTTAGTCTAAAATGTTCTCGGAATATTATAATAGGTCTTTAGTTGTATAACATTCTTTTTAAATCATTCAAATCACTTACTTTGGTATTTAACGAACGAGTAAAGAATCTTTAGGTTCATCTATTTTCCATATATCTGCATTGCCATCCTCTAAATATTCATCAAAAATAGAGATCGCACGATTTATTACAACTGCATTTTTTCGAAACATCGAACATCTTGAAGCGTCATTATCTTTGCACAATTTAGGATTGCCACACTTTTTGTATAGTTTACAGAACACATCCCCTTCCATTGTTTCCGCTTGCCATTTACATATTTGACAATCTCTTTTCAAATATCCGTCAAGATATGCTTTGACTTTTCCAACCATATACATCTCACTACTGATAGGGGAATATATGCAATCATCGTATGGCATACTTATTTCATAGATACCTTTTCGATGTTGGTCATAATTTCTACAAGATATGTCCCTTTCGACATAACTCTTTAAAGTAGGATATAATACATATTTTTGGAAAGGCCGCACAACTTTATTCACGGGAGATCCATCACGTTTAAAATTGTACAGTCTAACCTTTTCGCCTTCTATTAATTCATTAGATTTTACAATATCCAGAATATCTTCTTCTGATTGGATGGCAAGTTCAATAATCCGAATACCCGAACTTTTTTTCTCTTGACTACACTCATGTGTCACAAAGATTTCAATAAAAATCGGAGAATTAGGATAAGCATCGCTTTCGCAATATAAATCAGCAATAAAACCTCCATACCTATATTCTCGAATGCATTTTGAGTAATATTTTTTTAAGTCAAATTGCTCTCTTATCGTTCCGTTACAACTCATTTTGTCATAAAATGCACAACTGCTATATCTATCGCATTTCCCGTAATTATTCATAGATAACATAATGGTTTCATTTTTATTAAACCAATCCATTATCATTCTCTCGGCAATGGAATGCAGATATTTGTCATAAGAACATTTGTCTGCCTTATGCGCAAAGTGCCACTTACGGCTATTCCCGCGTTTGGGAATCATCTCTTTATGACAGTAAGGGCAGAAATACTGCTGATTGTTCAAATCATTAGTCTTTTGTATATCAATAATACTATTGTTTATATCAAGAGCAAAACGTTGATATTTGTGGGAAGATTGCATATCATAAAAAGCTATTAATAAACTCCTTCTTTTTCTCGGATTACACCGATATTATCATCTGAAGAAATCGATTTAGTGATAAGTACTTGATCAAAATTTTTATGCCCTACTTGTATCTGCCCATCGGAAAACACATATAAAAAAGCATTTTTAAAAGTTTTCTTATAAACTAATTTCCCTTTTTTATCAACAACCTTAATCTTGACTCTATATTTGTCAGAAATGAAATAATCTGGTGTTATTGACTTGAATGAAATCGTAACATTTTCATAAAACTGCCCTTCAATGTCAAGGTATGCTACTTTACGTACAACCTCCATATCGGTTAGTGGTTTCGCTGTTCCTGGTTCATTTTGGGCAAATGCCCAAGAGGTCGTAAAAAACATTACTACAAACAAAACAAATATCTTTACCTTGTCGGATACATTCGCATTCATAATTTCTTCCATAACGTCATTATTTGTGATAATAAAAAGCGCAGACATTCGCCATACGCTTCACGGTTCACCACAAACCACAACTAAATATGGGAAGCCTGCGCCCATATCCGGGGCAGTCCCAATATTAGTTGTTGCTCTTTACTTGTGGTGGTGACTGTGAAGCTATCGAGCAATATGTCTTGAAAAGGGGCATACCCAATCCAAGTACAAAAGTAATGAAAAAATTTGAGATAAGTTCTTTTTTCTGCGGATTTATTATTATACTTCGTAGCTTAACCCCTTTGTCTCTTCAGATAAGCGATGCAGAGGCTTTTCCCCGTCTTGCATACAGCATAGATAAGGATGGAGAAGAAGATGATGGACGCTCCTGACGGCACGTTCAGATAGGACGATAACAGCAGACCGCCCAGACAACTGAGATAGCCGATGGCGATGGATAGCCAGATAATGCGGTGGAACCGGTGGGAGAAGAGATTGGCCGTCATTTGGGGGATGGTAAGTAGCGAGATGACCAGCACGATACCCACCATGCGCAGGCAGGCCACAATAGTCAGGGCGATGAACAGCATCAGGACATATTCAAAGCACTCTACAGGCAGGCCTTGTGAACGGGCAAACTCACGGTCGAACGCGATGCTGACAATCGGGTGCAGGTAAAGGCTGAAGAATACAGCTAAGATAGCCGATAATACCCCTAACAGAGCGATATCACTGCCCGTAATGGTCAGGATGTTGCCGAAGAGATAGGCTGAAAGGTCGGGTGCAAAGCCCGGCGACAGGAAGGTAAACATAATGCCCAATGCCATCCCCAGTGTCCAGAATACGGCAATGGCCGAATCCTCACGCATGTCTTTCCGTTTGCTGAGCCATTCCACGCCGAAAGCCGACAATACGGCAAACACGGCAGCAGAGAGGATGGGCGAGATACCCGTGTACAGTCCTAGTCCGATACCGCCGAACGAGGCATGCGTCAGTCCGCCGCTGATGAATACCAGTCGCCGCGTCACGATGTACGTGCCCACCATTCCGCAGGCAATGCTTGCCAGCAGACTGCCCAGCAGAGCGTGCTGGAAAAATGTATATTGTAACAGGTCCATGTCTCTTAGTGGTTAATAGTCGTTTGTTAGCGGTTAGTGATGAATGGTTTGTATCGACTTCTAATTCTTTTATCTCCTCTGCTACTACCTATTTCTTCTTATGCGGATTGGCTCTCAATTCCCCGACAACGAGAAACACTTCGTCTTTCAGGCTGTCCGGCAGGGCAATACCGCGAAGTTGCAGGCTGCGTACCCAGCCGGCTACGTCCTCGGCTTGCATAGTGTAGAACACGTTGTGGAACTCCTCTTCCTGTTCAGATGTATAAGCATCGCTGGCCGTGCCGGTGTACTGATCCAGCTCTTCGTCATCGTAGTATTCTATTTTCTTGCTGACGGCAGCCAGGAGACTCTCCTTTTCGCACACTTCGTGCTGCCCGCAACATTCCGAGTCCACTTGTACGGTTTCGGGCATAGCTTCCAGTTCGCCGCTTTCCACCTGTTTGCGCAAGTTGCGGTTGCGTATTACTCCGGCTACGGCTGCCACCACGGCCAGAACCATCAGACTAACGATCAGTATCCACATACCTTATTTATATATAGCCTTGCAAAGATACACAGAATTTAGCAGGATGCGGCAGGATGTCCTTAAAAAAGCGGAAACAGACTGTTTATCGACTTCCGGGATATTCCGTGAGGCGAAATCCCGCCGCTTGCAGGTCGTTCCAGTAGCTGGGGTAAGATTTACTTACTACCTGCGGCTCGTTGATGCGGATAGCGGGGCGAACGAGGCAGACTGGGGCGAAAGCCATTGCCATACGGTGGTCTTCGTAGGTGTCGATGCCGGGTTGTTCGTCAGCAGGGCAGCGTCCACCATCCCACCACAAGATGCTGTCTTGCCCGGCATGTACCACATAACCTAACTTCCGCAGTTCGGTGATGAGGGCACAGATACGGTCGGTTTCCTTGATCTTAAGGCTTTGCAAACCCGTGAAACGGAAGGGGACGTCCATCAGACAACAGGTTACGACGAATGTTTGAGCCAAGTCGGGGATGTCCACCATATCTGCGTCCAAACGTGCAACGGATTGTCCCTGCTTACGGAGCTTCACGCCCTGCGGGATATATTCCGTCTGCACGCCCAATCGGGCAAAGAGTTCGGCACCACGACTGTCGCCCTGCGCACTGTGAGCAAAGAGTCCTAACAGTTCTACCTCAGGGGATCCGTCCGCTAAGGCTGTCATCTGATACCAGTAGGAGGCTGCGCTCCAATCACTTTCCACACGGAAAGGTGTGTCGTGGTAACCGCCGGGTTCCACAGTTATACTGCTGTCCGATGTCCATCCGGCCTGCGCACCGAAGTCGTGCATCAGTTGCAATGTCAGATTGATATAGGGGCGTGAGATGATATTTCCCTTCAGTTGCAACTTTAGTCCTGTGGGTAGTACGGCACCTATCATCAACAGGGCTGATATGTATTGTGAACTTACATCTCCAGCCAACTCTATTTCACTGCCCGTCAGCTGAGTGCCATTGATACGCAGAGGTGGGAAGCCTTCATTGCCGGCATACTCGATGTGTGCGCCCAATGTACGCAGGGCGTCTACCAGAATACGGATGGGGCGCTGTTGCATACGTTCCGTGCCGGTAATGAGGTGCGTGCCTGCCGTCACACTCAGATAAGCCGTGAGGAAACGCATGGCTGTACCCGCGGCGTGAATATCTATTACATCGGGCATGTTGTCCAGGGCGTGTATCATAACCTGCGTGTCGTCGCAGTCGCTTAGGTTCTCGGGGCATGTATTGCCTCCCGACAGAGCATGTAGGATGAGCGCGCGGTTGCTGATGCTTTTCGAGGCAGGCAGTTGTATAGCAGCGTGAAGCGAAGAGGGGGCATTGAGTAGGTATTGCATGTGTGATAGGTATTTCAATCTGCAGACAAAGATAAGCAATTCCCATGAAGCCTGCAACCAAATGTTTCGTGGGATTGTTGTATGGCTTCAATACTTTCTTATATACTTCGTAGAAATTTACATCAATTCAGATAAATATTCCATTTTCCTTTTCTTCCGTTTCTCTTTACTTTGCAGTTGGAAATAAGGTGGCTTTTGCTACAAAGCTACATGAATGTGGTTGGTGATAAAAGAATATATTAAGCATAAATAAATTATGGAAGCAATAACAGAATATCTGACTCGAAGTACTGTAAATACTTCGGAAGTAAAGGCTTGGGAAGAAGTTGTAATGCTGCCTACTTACGGAATTGGCAAGGAGGAAAAGAATCCGATCTTTCTCGAAAAGCGTGTATATCAAGGCAGCTCGGGTGCGGTCTATCCCTATCCGGTAGTGGAAAAGATAGAAGATGAGAAACACGATCGTCCTTGGCGAGCTTTCTTTATTGAAAATGAGTATATCAAGGTGATGATTTTACCCGAACTGGGCGGACGCATCCAGATGGCGTATGATAAAGTAAAGAAACGTCATTTCGTCTATTATAATCAGGTCATCAAGCCTGCATTAGTTGGTCTGACCGGCCCTTGGATTTCGGGAGGAATCGAATTCAACTGGCCTCAGCACCATCGTCCCAGCACCTATTTGCCGACCGATTGCATGATTGAGGAGTTCCCGGACGGCAGTAAGACAGTGTGGTGTAGTGAAGTGGAACGTATGTCCCGGACGAAAGGCATGGCAGGTTTTACACTTTATCCAGGAAAGGCTTATATTGAAGTCAAAGCAAAGGTGTACAACCGTACTCCTTTCCCGCAGACCTTCCTATGGTGGGCAAATCCGGCCGTTGTAGTGAACAAGGATTACTATTCGGTATTTCCACCCGATGTGAATGCCGTCTTCGATCATGGCAAGCGGGCAGTGTCAAGTTTTCCGATTGCGACCGGCGAATATTACAAAGTAGACTATTCGGCCGGTGTGGATATTTCCCGTTACAAGAATATTCCCGTTCCGACATCTTATATGGCTATCAATTCGAAATATGACTTTGTCGGAGGTTATGAAGAGCATATCGAAGCCGGACTACTTCATGTGGCGGATCACCATGTGAATGCCGGTAAGAAGCAATGGACGTGGGGAAACGGAGACTTCGGACAGGCTTGGGATCGTAATCTAACCGATGAAGACGGGCCTTATATTGAATTGATGACCGGCATGTATTGTGACAATCAGCCGGACTTCACCTGGCTTCAGCCTTACGAGGAGAAGTCATGGGTGCAATATTTCATGCCTTATCAAAAAGTCGGACTGGTGAAAAATGCAACACGTGATGCTTTAATCAACCTGCTTCCGGCAGAAGACGGTCGGATGAAGGTTATTCTTTATACAACAGCGGCCCATTGTGAGGTACGGGTTATGCTGACCAACGAGAAAACCGGGAAAATCTATTTGGACACACTAACTTCAGTTTCACCTGAGAATGCTTATATGCAGACGGTGGCATGCGATACACAAAAAACAGAAGACCTGAAACTAAGAGTACTCGATGAACTGGGGAAAGTTATGGTAAGCTATCAGGCAGACGAACCCGAAATCCGGCCGATACCTGAGCCTGCCAAGGCGGCACTTGCTCCCAAGCAAATATCAAGCATGGAACAACTTTTCCTGACCGGCCATCATCTGGAACAGTATCGTCATGCTACATATCAGCCTATGGATTATTACATGGAGGCTTTGAGTCGCGATGAGGGTGATATTCGTTGTAACAATGCTGTAGGCTTGCTGCTGATGCGTCGTGGACGTTTTGCAGAAGCACAGCGTTATTTTGACCGTGCCATCAAGACGCAGACAGAACGCAATCCGAACCCTTATGACGGTGAACCGTATTATAACCTGGGGTGGAGCAAGAAAATGCAGGGTAACATAGACGGCGCCTATGATGCTTTCTTCAAAGCTACCTGGAACGCAGCTTGGCAGGATGCCGGTTATATGGGACTGGTTCAAATCGACATGATTCGTAGGGATTATGAAAACGGATTGGAGCATATAGACCGTTCGCTTTATCGCAATTGGTTGAACCATAAGGGAAGGCAGTTAAAGGTATCCTTCTTGCGTAAGACGGGCGATTATACCCGCGCAATGGCTTTGATAAATGAATCCTTGTCGATGGATCGTTTCAATATGGGATGCCGTTTTGAAGCCTATTTGATAAAAAAACGGCTGGGTGAGCTGGAAGAGGCAGCGGCCGTGAAGGAAGAAATGAAGACGTTGATGCGAGGTGCTGTCCATAGTTATATGGAGTATGCCATTGACTATGCCTCGGCCGGCATGTACGATGAGGCCTTGCAACTGCTTTCTTTCGTAACGGAAGGTGCAGAGGATACGTATCCGATGATATACTATGCATTGGGTTACTTCTCTTCAAAGGCAGGCAAGAAGGAGGATGCATCGGCTTACTATCAGAAAGCAGAACAGATGTGCCCGGATTATTGTTTCCCCAATAAGTTGGAAGAAGTATTGATGTTGCAGGATGCCATGGCCTTAAACCCGACAGGAGCCAAGGCTCCCTATTATTTGGGTAATTTCCATTATGCCGTTCGTTGTTACGAAGATGCTGTGGCATGTTGGGAAAAGTCGGCTGCTTTCGACGACCGCTTCCCGACGGTACTGCGTAATCTTTCTTTGGCTTATTATAACAAACAGCATAATTCTCAGAAGGCATTAGCCGCGTTGGAGAAAGCTTACAATCTCGATACGACTGATGCACGTATCCTGATGGAACTTGACCAGTTATACAAGAAACTTCGTTATCCGCATCGTCAGCGTCTGGATTTTCTGGAAGCTCATGCGAACGAAGTGGAACAACGCGATGATTTGTGCATCGAACGTATCACACTTTATAACCAGCTGGGTGAGTATCAGAAAGCTTACAACCTGATTAATTCGCGCAAGTTCCATCCGTGGGAAGGGGGTGAAGGTAAAGTGACGAGCCAGTATGTGTTCTGCCGTGTGGAATTGGCTAAGCAAGCTTTGACAAAGCAACGTTTTGCCGATGCGATAAGATTGCTAAAGGAAACGGAAAAGTATCCTGAGAATCTGGGTGAAGGGAAGCTTTCGATGGCTGAAGAAAATGACATTCACTTTTGGCTGGGATGTGCTTACGAAGGATTAGGAGACATGGAACAGGCGAAAGCCTACTTTGAACGGGCGACCAAGGGATCGGCTGAACCGGCTATCGCATTTTTCTATAACGATCAACAACCGGACAAGATTTTCTATCAGGGACTGGCTTGGCGCAAACTGGGTGAGGAAGACAAGGCACGCAGTCGTTTCAATCGTCTCATCAAGCATGGTGAGAAACATCTGTTCGATAAAGTCAAAATCGACTATTTTGCTGTTTCACTTCCCGATCTGCTGATATGGGATGACGATCTGAATGTGCGCAATCTCATTCACTGCAATCTGGTGATGGGATTGGGCTATTTAGGACTGGGCGATAAAGAACAGGCCCGTAAGTTTCTGTCTGAAGTGATACGCCTTGACATTAATCATCAGGTAGGACAACAGTTGCTGAAAATGTGTGAATAATTTATATGCGGGTATCATCCTTTCTTCTTCATCCGGTATTCTTTAGGAGACATGTGCATGTATTTACTGAATACCTTTGAGAAGTAGTAGGGATCGCTGAAGGATAGTTCGAAGGCTATTTCCTTAGCCTTCTTGTCCGTAAAGTCCAAGAGCTGGCATGCCTTCTGTATTTTCAGCTGGTTGAAATAGCTGACGGGAGACACTCCGGCTTTTTGGGTAAAGACAGTACTCAGGTAGGCGGGCGAATAGTTCACGCTCCGTGCGATGTCCTCCAGTGTGAGTTGCTTGTTCAGGTTGGCTTTCATGAAGTTGATAACCTTCTGCATGGTATCTTGTGTTTGTGGCTTGTTTATTTCCCTGAATTGAGAAATGTATCTGAAGCTTCCCAGCAAGTACCATAAGCAGAGGGTGATATATTCCAGATTTTCCATGCTGTATCCCATCTCCAGATTCACCAAGATTTCATTGAACAGGCGAATGCGATCGTCGAATCGGGCGGAAAGCGAGTCGTCAATATGGATGGTCCTATTGAACAGTTCGGCGAAAAGACCGCTTTTTTCACCGGCAAAATGCACCCAGTAGATACTCCATGGATGTTGAGCCGATGCGGCGTAAGTGTGCGGCGTACCGGCTTCGATGATGAAGAATTGGCCTTTTTTTATATAACACCGACCCTTCCCGATGTCATACCAGCCTTCTCCTTCGTAACAGTAGATCAGAATGTGCTGTTCGCTACCTTCCTCCCGTTGTCGATAGTGGTTTTCCGCATGGGGATAGTAGCCGATATCGGTCGGATAGAGCAGGCAGGTTATGGGATTCTTTTGCACCTTGAGAAGAATCTCTTGAGGAATCACAATGGCCTTTTCATTGGGAAATCCGTCTTTTTTCCTTTCCATAAGGATGTCAGCTTGTCAGACAACGTTCTTATCTGTCATGGTTTTGTTTCGCCTTCGATGTAGTTTTCCAAAAACAGATGTTCACCGTCGAACACGGCATACGAGAAACTGTTAATCCAATCACCCAAAATGACGATACGCGATGAGACGTTCAGCATCAAATCCAACTCGATGTGGCGATGCCCGTAGATGAAAAAATTGATGTTCGGATGACTCTTGAGGTAGTTTTTGGTATAGAGTACCAGCGGTTCGTTGTTCTCACCCATATAGTCAGGCTTCTTACCGTCCACCTGTTTCAGGCGGCTGTGCTTGGCCCATGTCAGTCCCAATTCTACACTCCAGCGGGGGTGAAGCGCAGCAAACAAGGTTTGCAACGTATGGCTATGGAAGGCGGCACGCAGGAACTTGAACTTGCGGTCAGGGTCGCCCAGCCCGTCGCCATGAGCCAAGTAGAACTCCTTGCCATGAATTTCTGTGGTCAGCGGCTCGCGGTGCAGGATGACGCCGCACTCCTTTGTCAGGTAGTTGCCGCACCAAATGTCATGGTTACCCGTAAAGAAGTGTATTTCCACTCCGAGGTCCGTCAGTTCGGACAGTTTGCCCAGAAAGCGTGTGTAGCCTTTGGGCACCACCAGCTTGAATTCGTACCAGAAGTCGAACATGTCGCCCAGCAGGTAGACGGCCGAAGCCTTGTGTTTGATGCTGTCCAGAAAGTTCACCAGCCGACGCTCTTGTGTACGTCTGTGCTCGATGGCACGCGAACCCAGATGGGCATCGGAGAGGAAATATACATTTTTCATAAGACATTTGTTAAGCTTTTATTTGAACAGTTCGTCCAAGTATTCATAGAAAGCGGGGTCTTCGCCTATCACAATCTTCGCCACCTTGCCTTCGGGGTCGATGACAATCTTTGTGGGATAACCCTGTATGCCATACTTCACCGTAATGTCTGCCTCGTCCGTATTGTACACGTGCAACCAGGGGAGTTCATACTTCTCTACCGTAGCTCTCCATTTCTCTTCCGTATCGCGGCAGTCTACGCCGAGTATTTCCATCCGGTCTTTATACTTTTCGTAGTATTTCTTCATGTCGGGGATGCCCTTGATGCACCAGCCGCACCAGCTTCCCCAAAAGTCCAGCACGACATACTTACCGCGCAGGGACGACAAAGTGAGATCCTTGCCCTGAAGGTCTTTCAGCGTAAAGTCGGGGGCTACGACGCCTTCCACCATGTTCTTGCGTGCTTCTTCGCGTGCTTCTTTTTCTTGCTGGGCATTGTACATGGCCTGATAAACAGGTGCCATGACACCAGATTTGGCTTTTTCACCGATGAGCGGCAACAATTCTTTGGCGTCGTTTTGTAATCCTATTATTAAGTAGACAGAGAGGTCGTCATCGGGATGCTGGCGGATATAGTCTCTTTTCACTTCCTGCATTTTTCCCAAAACGGGGGAATAGACATTTTGGTAAATGTAATAGATGCTGTCCTGTGCTACTCCGGCCTTTTGCTTAGTGGTAAGCACATTGGCAATAGAGTCTAACTGTATCATATAAGGTTGGCATTGATCTTTTACAGTTTGCCAAGCCGCATGAAATTCGTTTCCGGTCAGTGTATAGTCGTACGGATCGGCCGAACCGTTTACTTGCACCGTTTCGCTAGGGAATGCTACTATTGTCGCTATGGATGTTGCGAGCTCGCCCGATGCAAGGGGCTGGAGATAAGCAACTGTAGGAGTGCTGTCGTTGGCGAGGGACAAGGTAAATTTGCCTTGTTGCAGAAGGATGGTGTCTTTTTGCATGGTTCGGTGGTTCAGGTCTGTCAACGGACAATGCGATACAATCAGGGTGTCACTCTCCACGCCGGTCAGCGTGCCGGTGATGGTCGTTTGTTTCTGTGCAGATTGGCAGGCGCAGAACAGTGCCGCGCAGGCTAGCAGGTTAAATTGTTTCTTGTTCATTTTTTTATGTTTTTACGTTAATAAATAAATTTCGTTAGTCATTTAAAACTATCGTTTTGCATTTCTCAATCCGTATGGGCGGGCGATAAACTTCCTTCAACTTCTGCAAGTTTCGCAGGGTGCAAATCTTGGTTCCGTTATAAGAAGCCCAGTTCCAGTTTGGCCTCCTCACTCATCATGTCCTTATCCCATTCGGGTTCGAAGACCAGATTGATGGTGGCCGAGACTACACCTTCGATACTTTCTATCTTTTGGCGGATATCCTCCATGATGAAGTCTGCCGCCGGGCAGTTGGGTGCCGTCAGTGTCATGTCGATGCTGACATTGAAGTCGTCCGCCACGTCAATCTTGTAAATCAGGCCCAGGTCATATACGTTTACAGGGATTTCGGGGTCGTACACGGTCTTGAGCATCGCCACAATCTTTTCTTCTATCTCAAATTTGGTCATAATCCTGCAAATCTTGTTTCAAGAGCAAAGCTACACTTTTTTTTATGAAATCACAAAAGATAAAGTGACTACTCCCGAATAGCCGTCACAGTTTATCTCCATACGCCAAATCGCCTGCATCGCCCAATCCGGGAACAATATACGAACGTTCGTTTAATTCTGGATCAATGGCTGCGCACCACAATGTAACATCATCCTTAGGGAAAAGGCGCTGAAGATGCTTCACTCCCTGACGGCTGGCGATGACACACGCTATCAACAGGCGGGCCGGACGCCCCTTGCTCAAGAAAGCCCGATAAGCCAGTTCCATGCTTTCGCCCGTAGCCAGCATGGAGTCGACAAGCACCAGCGTCTTCCGATTCAGATCGGGCGTTGCAATATATTCAATGTGAACATCCAACTCACGGCATTCCTTATCCTTATAATAGCGATACGCCGAAACGAAAGCATTCCCGGCACGGTCGAACACATTCAGGAAGCCCTGATGAAGTGGCAGGCCGGCACGGAAAACAGTGGCAATCACCACATCGTCGTCGGGCGTGCTGACTGACGACACTCCCAAAGGCGTCTGCACCTGCTTTACCGAATAAGTCAGCTCCTTACTCATTTCATAAGCCATCAACTCGCCGATGCGTTCGATGTTGCGGCGGAAACGCATGCGGTCGCCCTGCACGTTCACGTCGCGTATCTCGGCCACGAACTGATTTATCACGGTATTGGTCTCTGCAAAATCAATTACTCTCATACTTAAAATCATTATACGTCTGTCGCGGCAAAAATAACGAATTTATCCGGCACAACCATCTTTCAGAAGACTTATCTTATTGCTTTTGTGCAATCTTCATAAAAAATGGCCATTGTTTTGCAATATTCAGTTAGCAGATATTGTTACGGATTTATAAAAGACACGCAATTAAAGAAAAATTTCTCCAATCGGGATTCTCTTTCAGAAGAAAATCGTACTTTTGTACGCGGGAAACAAGGGAGCGGCTTCCGATACCCCGAAGACGGGGCAAACACGAACGCCTTCCTATCCCGACATGAAAACAGAGAGATTATAAACCAACATACCAATTTATTAAAATCCTAAAAGAAATGGCAAATTTAGATTTAAGCAAGTACGGTATTCAAGACGTTAAGGAAATTCTCCACAACCCGTCTTACGAAGTATTGTTTGAAGAAGAGACCCAATCAAACCTCGAAGGCTATGAAAAGGGTCAGGTAACCGAGCTGGCTGCTGTGAACGTAATGACCGGTATCTATACCGGACGTTCTCCTAAAGATAAATTCTTTGTTAAGAACGAAGCCAGCGAGAACACCGTGTGGTGGACTTCCGATGCTTACAAGAACGACAACAAACCTTGCACCGAAGAAGCATGGGCCGACCTGAAGGCAAAAGCCGTCAAGGAACTGAGCGGCAAGCGCCTGTTCGTCATGGATACATTCTGCGGAGCCAACCCCGCAACCCGTCTGAAAGTACGTTTCATCATGGAAGTCGCTTGGCAGGCACACTTCGTAAAGAACATGTTCATCCGCCCGACTGAAGAAGAACTGGCTAATTACGGCGAACCGGACTTCGTATCATTCAACGCAGCCAAAGCCAAGGTCGACAACTTCAAGGAACTGGGGCTAAACTCCGAGACTGCAACCGTATTCAACCTGAAGACTAACGAGCAAGTCATCCTGAACACGTGGTACGGCGGTGAGATGAAGAAGGGTATCTTCTCCATTATGAACTACCTGAACCCGCTGCGCGGCATCGCTTCCATGCACTGTTCTGCCAATACGAACATGGACGGCACCGACACGGCCGTCTTCTTCGGCCTGTCCGGAACCGGCAAGACGACGTTGTCCACCGACCCGAAACGCAAGCTGATCGGCGACGACGAGCACGGCTGGGACGACGAAGGCGTATTCAACTACGAAGGCGGCTGCTATGCCAAGGTCATCAACCTCGATAAGGAAAGTGAGCCCGATATTTACGCCGCCATCAAGCGCGATGCCCTGCTGGAGAACGTAACAGTCGACGCCAACGGCAAAATCGACTTTGCCGACAAGAGCGTGACCGAGAACACCCGCGTCTCCTATCCTATCTATCACATCGAAAACATTGTCAAGCCGGTATCCAAAGGACCTCACGCCCATCAGGTAATCTTCCTTTCTGCCGATGCTTTCGGCGTATTGCCTCCGGTATCCATCCTGAACCCCGAACAGGCCCAATACTACTTCCTGTCCGGCTTCACCGCTAAGCTGGCAGGTACGGAACGCGGCATCACGGAACCGACTCCGACATTCTCCGCCTGCTTCGGCGCAGCCTTCCTGAGCCTGCACCCGACCAAGTATGCCGAAGAACTGGTGAAGAAGATGGAAAAAGTAGGAGCCAAGGCCTACTTAGTTAACACCGGCTGGAACGGCACCGGCAAACGCATCTCCATCCGCGACACCCGCGGCATCATTGATGCTATCCTCGACGGTTCCATCGACAAGGCACCGACAAAGGTCATCCCGTTCTTCGACTTTGTAGTTCCCACCGAACTGCCGGGCGTAGATCCGGGCATCCTCGATCCCCGCGACACCTACGACTGCGCTTGCAAGTGGGAAGAAAAAGCTAAAGACTTGGCCGGCCGTTTCGTCAAGAACTTCGAGAAATTCACCGGCAACGAAGCCGGCAAGAAGTTGGTTGCCGCCGGTCCGAAACTCTAACCGAACCGATTTTATCAACAGAAAGAAGAGGACGCACTCCTGCGGGAGTGTCGTTCTCTTTTTTTATCCCTTACCGACTGCATTCTTACAGCTGGGCGGCTGTAGACAGGCAGCCGGCGGGAAATCCCCGACCTGCCGGCCACGCATAAAAAGAAAGGCAGAAAAAACAAACAGAGAGACCGTTTATTGGAATATTTCTTGTAGCTTTGCCGACAACAAAACCAACCTATAAAACAAACGATATGAAACTGTTAAAAGAATTCTTGGGCGGGCTTTGCCTTTGTACGGCCATCGGTTGTACAGCCCCCCACCTCGCAAAAGGGAAATGCAACGGCAGCCGAAAACTCCGATCTGTCGGAAGCTGTCATCAAGACCATCATGGAACGTCGCAGCATCCGCCAATACAAGCCGCAGGCGGTGAACCGCGACACGATGCAGACCATCCTGACCTGCGGCATCAACGCCCCCAACGGCATGAACAGACAGTCATGGGAAGTACGTGTGACGGACAACCCCAACTTCATCGACGGCGTGACGGAGCTTTACAAGAGAGCCAATCCGCAGGCGGCCGAAGATCCGTCGTTCAAGAACATGTTCCGCAACGCTCCGACGGTGGTGTTCATTGCCAACGACCCGTCATACGAATGCTCGCAGATAGACTGCGGCCTGCTGGGCGGCAACATGATACTTGCGGCACAGTCCATGGGCATCGGCTCGTGCTGTCTCGGTGGTCCCGTCCGCTTCTTGAAGTCGCCCGAAGCAGCCGACTATCTGAAGAAGCTGAACTTCAGCGAGGGTTATGAGCTGCTTTACTGCATCGCCTTCGGTTATCCCGACGAAGCGCCCGCAGCCAAGCCGCGCAACGCCGGAAAGGTACAGTTTATCGACTAAAGGGACGCCCGGTGTTGCATAGGGTTCCGACGAAAAAAGGCAGCGTGGGAGGTAATTCCATGCTGCCTTAATTATTTTATTTCTCTATCGTATAATCGTTCATTACAAATACATTAGGAATTATTGTGTTGGCAGGTATGACAGCTTGATCTCCTTTAATGGCCAGAAACGTGAAACCGACAAGTGGTAAAAAGGTTAATCCAAGACCAACGCCAAGTCCTATTGCCAGCCATTTCTTATTATCACCTTCTGCATCCGTGCTACCTTCCAGAGTAATAATTTGCCCATCAACAGCAGAAGTAGATACACATTTAACTTGTATATAACCGGCTTTACCACAACCTTTAGCCTCCTTCTTATCAACCTGTAATTGCACAGGAGTGCCTCGTTTGATAAGAATTACGCCATTTCTGTCTTTAACGTCATTCTCTACAATAGCAGTAGGAGACCCTTTTTGTTTACTACTTATTTGAGATATTATTCTAACGGAAAGCGCTGTTCCTCTATCTAATGGAACAGAAGCAAACACACTTAAATTCAAGACTAATAATGCCATAACAATGGCTAACTTTTTCTTTAACATAATTATGAATTTTAAGCCCTATATTCTCTTATAGAGGATGATTAGTAGATTAAACATAAATAAGGAATACACAATAGCCGCACACAGTTGTGTAGCTAATACATTAAAGAATAAAACTGTCTGTTTCGTGAATATCTGTATTATAGCCGGTGTTCCCCCAACCGACTGTCATACAATAAAAGAGGAGCGTGGGAACATTGAATATTACTACTGTGAGGCTCTGGACTGCCTAAGGTGAATAACAAACAATGCCCACGCCAATGTTATATAATCCACTTGGTAAAGCGGATATATAGCATTAACGTGAGCGTTCTTGCCTATTATCTTCACCTTTTGAAATTTTCCAGATCTCACAGTAAGATAATATCTCAAACGCTCTTCGTTAACTAATATGTCTTTCTAACGCATTAAGCTGTCAGAATGCCGCGAAGTTACGAAGCTACGATTGATTGGCAAGAACTTATTAAAGTGATTTAAACCAATTAAACTAATTTTTATGTTCGTAAACCACGTGCCAGATTAGCGCATTGAAATTCAATCGCCAGCTTTCCTAACTGATAATCAGCAGGAAAACATCCGATACACATAACATAGCATTGCGTCCTAACCCCTGTTGGCACGCTTGCGCTCAAGTTCGTCCAAGATGACCTTACGCATACGCATGGACTTCGGCGTCACTTCCACGTACTCGTCTTCCTTGATATATTCCAACGCCTCCTCCAGCGAGAATTGTACGGGTGGAATAAGTCGCGCCTTCTCGTCGGAACCGCTGGCACGCATGTTGGTCAGCTTTTTCGACTTCGTGACGTTCACTACCAAGTCGTTGTCGTGCGAGTGCTCGCCCACCACCTGCCCGGCATATACTTCTTCCTGCGGGAAGATGAAGAACTTGCCGCGATCTTGCAGCTTGTCGATGGCGTAGGCAAAGGCCGTGCCGCTTTCCATAGCGATCATGGAGCCGTTTGTGCGGCGTTCAATCTCGCCCTTGTAGGGCTGGTATTCCTTGAAGCGGTGTGCCATGATGGCTTCGCCTGCACTGGCAGTCAGCACGTTGGTACGCAGACCGATGATACCGCGCGACGGCATGTCGAACTCTAAGTTCACGCGGTCGCCGCCCGCCGCTTCCATCTTCACCATTTCGCCCTTGCGGCGCGTCACCATGTCGATAATCTTGCTGGCATATTCTTCGGGCACGTTTACCGTCAGTTCTTCGATAGGCTCACATTTCACGCCGTCTATCTCCTTGAAGATAACCTGCGGCTGGCCCACCTGAAGCTCGTAACCTTCGCGGCGCATGGTCTCAATCAATACGGAAAGGTGGAGTACGCCGCGTCCCGAAACAATCCACTTGCCGTCTTCCTCGCTCTTCGTCACGCGCAGAGCCAGGTTCTTGTCCAGTTCTTTCATCAGGCGGTCATGGATGTGGCGCGACGTCATAAACCGGCCCTCCCTGCCGAAGAACGGAGAATCGTTGATGGTGAAGAGCATACTCATCGTCGGTTCGTCGATGGCGATGGGCGGAAGCGGTTCGGGGTTCTCGAAGTCGCAGACAGTGTCGCCGATTTCAAATCCTTCGATACCCACCAATGCACAGATGTCGCCCGAAGATACCTCGGCTACCCTCACGCGACCCATGCCTTCGAATGTATGCAGTTCTTTGATTTTGGTCTTGATGATGCTGCCGTCGCGCTTGGCTAAGGACACGTTCATGCCCTCGCGCAGCGTCCCGCGATGCACACGTCCCACTGCGATACGGCCGGTATAAGAAGAATAGTCGAGCGATGTCACCAGCATCTGCGGCGTACCTTCCAGCTGCTCAGGAGCAGGGATATGTTCCAGGATGCAGTCCAAAAGCGGCGTAATATTGTCCGTCGGCTGCTTCCAGTCGGTACTCATCCAGTTGTTTTTGGCCGAACCGTAGATGACGGGGAAGTCCAGCTGCTCTTCCGTAGCATTGAGACTGAACATCAAATCGAACACCATCTCGTACACTTCCTCGGGGCGGCAGTTGGGTTTGTCCACCTTGTTCACCACTACGATGGGTTTCAGCCCGATCTGAAGCGCCTTCTGAAGCACGAAGCGTGTCTGCGGCATCGGCCCTTCGAAAGCGTCGACCAGCAGGATGCAGCCGTCGGCCATGTTGAGCACACGTTCCACTTCGCCGCCGAAGTCGCTGTGTCCCGGAGTATCAATAATGTTTATTTTGGTTCCTTTGTATTTGATGGAAACGTTTTTCGACAGGATTGTTATCCCCCGTTCGCGTTCCAGGTCATTGTTATCCAGCATTAATTCACCCATATTCTGGTTGCTGCGGAAAAGGTTTCCGGCCAGAAGCATCTTGTCTACAAGTGTCGTCTTGCCATGATCCACGTGGGCAATGATGGCAATATTTCTAATATTCTGCATATAATACCTATTATTTTCCGGTCTGCAAAGTTACAACTTTTGCCCTATATATAGGTTATCCCGAAGAAAAAATACCGAAACACATTGCCATATCAAAGATAATGTTTACCTTTGCACCCTCGAAAGAGAATATTATCAACCTTTTAATTAAAAACATTTATGTATTTAGACGCTGCTAAAAAGCAAGAAATCTTCGGCAAGTACGGAAAGTCTAACACTGATACCGGATCGGTTGAGTCTCAGGTAGCATTGTTTTCCTACCGTATTGCCCGTCTGACTGAGCACATGAAGCTCAACAGAAAGGATTATAGTACTGAAAGAGCCTTAACCATGTTGGTAGGCAAACGCCGTGCGTTGCTCGACTACGTGAAAGCCCGCGACATCGAACGCTACCGCGCTTTGGTTAAAGAACTCGGCCTGCGTAAGTAATCTTACCTGCGGCAAAAGATTAAAGAGCGGGGAAACTTTGGAAGAAGTTTTCCCGCTCTGCTTTTTACCCATCATTCGTCCGTCCCCGAACAATCCTGTTTACGTCCGCTAGGTAGATGTTTATGCCGAACATCTTTATATCCCCTCACTTATCCCTATCGAAATGATCATCGAAAAGCACCGCTTTATCCCAAGGCAAGCATTGCTTTGCAATGAACAAAACAGCGTTCATCTCTGGAAGAAAGATACAGCTTTTAAAGGAAAAACTATCTTGAAACATCTTTGATAATTAGCAGAAAAAGACTATCTTTGTGTCATACTTACCTCGAAAAACCCCTGTTATGACTAAGAAATTAAATGATTTGGGAGTGGAGTTCAAGTATCTGATCGTAAACGACATGGACCGCAAGTTCGGTCTGTGGGTCAATACGGTCGGCTTCCAACCCATTCCGCCCGGCTCTCCCTATCCGTTGAAAGACCATCCTTCGGGTTATTTCTTCAATGCAAAAAAAGGACGCATCCTGCGTGAATACCAGATCGTCTATATCACAAAGGGGCGCGGACTCTTCAGTTCGGAAAGTACGCGCGAACGGCAGGTATGCAGAGGAAGAATGATGTTCCTTTTTCCCGGTCAATGGCATACGTATCACCCATACAGGCAAACCGGATGGAACGAATATTACATCGGGTTCGAAGGGCCGATAGTGGATAATTTGATGCGGGCCGGCTTCTTTACGCCCGAAAATCAGATCTTGGAAGTAGGGCTCAACGAAGAATTGGTGTCACTCTTCTCACAAGCATTGGAAATAGCTGAGAGCGACCGTATCTCGGCACAGCAACATTTGGGCGGCATCGTACTGCACATGCTCGGCATGATACTCTCCATCTCGAAAAATAAAATCTACGAGATGGGGGATATAGTCCAAAAGATAGAGCAGGCCAAAATCATCATGAACGAAAACGTCTTCAAGGACATAGACCCTGAAGAGCTGGCCATGAAACTGAATATCAGCTATTCATGGTTCCGCAAGGTGTTCAAGGATTATACGGGATATGCCCCGGCCAAATATTTCCTAGAACTGAAACTCAGAAAGGCCAAACAACTGTTGGTGGGCACGTCCCGTTCTGTAAAAGAAATTTCTTTCCTGCTGGGCTATAAATCTACCGAACACTTCTTCTCTCTGTTCAAAAAGCATACAGACTTCACCCCGCTGGAATACCGCTCGTTCGGACGGGATACTGATACAGAGGAAGAAACGGAGGAGCAGTAAAAATCCGCTGCTCCGTTCATTAGAAGTCGGTAGTCTGAAGGAGCTTTTCCAACACAGCCTCATCCACAACAAAAGCCGTTCCGTGACGAATACCTTGCGGGAAAGAAGTCCGGTCGGAGATATCCTCCCAAGTCTTTCCATGATCCAATGAACGAACGGCTCCATAACGATGGTCACGGTATTTGTCGAAATAGACATAGAGCGTGTCTTCCACAAACAAGGGAGCAGGGCCTTCTGCCCAATAATCACCGGTTATCGGTGCCGATACTTCCGTAGGAAATCCGCAGGTGATATTCTGAGTGCGCGTGATGCGAAGGTTCTTCTCCGGCGGGTTTGAATTCTCATTCTTGACAACCATAATCAGGTCTTGCGACTTATTATCCTTAACGATTGCCGCGTCAATGACACTGAAATCGGGGTTGAAGAACATCTGTGTAGACGAAAAGTCTTTGAAGTCTTTGGTCGTAACGTAATAGATACGATGGTTCAATCCCTTTTCGCTTTCACTCGTAGGTATTTCCTTATGCCGTCCAGGAATGGTTGTGGCCCAAAAGATGTAATAAGTCTGTGTAGGCTCATCGTAGAATAGTTCAGGCGCCCAACAGTTATGCGCTTCCGGTTCGTGCATCATGACAGGTATGGCACGTTGCTCGCTCCAGTTTATCAAATCCTTGGAGGAGGCATATCCAATGATCCGGTCAGTCCAACTGGAAGTCCATACCATGTGGAACGTTCCGTCAGGTGCCTGGCAGATACTGGGGTCGCGCATCAGTTTGTCCTTGCCTACCGCAGGCGCCAAATAGGGCTTTCCGTTGTTCAGGGCCGTCCACTTCAAACCGTCACGACTATAAGCCAAATGCAGGCCGTCACGGCTGTCGTTGATAAAGTAAGAAAACAAATAGGCGGTTCCTTGTGCCTGAAGCATCCAAATGCTACATACACTGGCCAACAGACTGATAAAAAACTTCTTCATAATCTTCACATGTTTGTAGAGAGTTATTTCTTAGGGCGTATAGCAAAGACCAACACGCCTGCGGTAGGAATATCTGTGCTTCCTATCAGTACTTTGCTTCCTTCAGGCAGGTTGAAAGTATAAGGACAATCGGCATAGTTCAAGACGATACCCATACCGTTGCGGTATTCCAGGGTCACGCCGTAGGGTAAGTCCATGACAGAAATGCCAAGACGGGCGTAGAGCTTTTTCAAAATGTCTTTTTCCAGCATTCCGTCATGGCTGTCTACGCCGATATAAGTAATGGTTCCTTTACCGACTTTGCGGAAGGTAACAGCGGGCTTTCCTTCATAAAATTCGCGTATATAGGTGCACCATACTTCAGCATCCTCTGCGGGCTTTATGATTTCTCCCCAAGTATTCCACTGATATTCCTTCCCATCCATTTGGACAACACCCGGATCCTGGGGCAACAACAAATCGTAAAATTCCATTTCGTTGCCGGTCAACGTTGTAAGCATGGAGCCTAAGGGAGCTTCGGGCAAGCGGCCATAACGGTCTTTCTGCGCTGTACGGCAGGTAATGACAAGATTTCCTCCATTCTCCACGTAAGCCTTCCATTGCTCCACCAATGCCGGATCCGCCAACTGATAGGCGGGTACGATAACGACCGGATAATCTGCCAGGTCTTTACTTTCAGAAATAAAATCGACCGGAGCCCCAAAAGATTTCAGTGTACGGTAATATTTGTCGATATGTTCCAACGTATTCCACGTAGCATTCTGTTTCTGTCGCTCGATACTCCAGCAATTTTCCGGGTTGAAAAGGATAGCGGTACGACAGGCCAAATAATCAGCCGGTTTGTTTTCGCGTGGCTGATAATGTTCGCGTAATTGGCGTATTTCCTCCATGAACGTGGCATATTCTTGCCCGCCAGGCGTCACTGTCACGCCGTCCGTCCCCACAATGCCATAATGATATTGCTCTGTGCCGTACAGAGGCTGGCGGTAACGATACGTACAAATGAAATCGCTTCCACCGGCAAAAACACTCCAAAGCCAAAGACGCACAGCACCTGGCAGTGGTTGGGGATTAATGCTTCCCCAATTTACCTGTCCGGGTTGAAGTTCCATCACCCCATAAGTTCCTTGGATAGGACGGAAGAAATCATTGGCCCAGGCAATGCGCAGCGGGTTACCCACCCGGTATCCTCTTCGCCCGATGCCTTCATTGTCGCCGTAAACCATATAGCGGGTATAACTCTGAAAGTCGAGAGCCGGACTGCCGCCGATGTGACCTTCGTCATAGTTCGGTATGTAGTTGGTGGTAACCCATTGGTTGCGTGCATATTGTTTGATCAGCAAGCATTGTTCGTTCAGGAAATCATTGGTCTGCTTCGCGGCAAAACGACGGTAATCCAATATCTGATGATGATTCATAAACATCTGTACACGCTTAGGCAACGTGATTTCATCGAAAGAAGAATAGACTTCACTCCAAAAAGCCGTGCCCCAAGCCTCATTCAGTTGACGAATGTCATTATCATATTTTTGGCGCAAAAAGTCGCGGAAAGCGAGTTCCGCCTGTGGATTGTAATCGAACTGTACCGCAGGTTCATTGTCCAGCTGCCAACCGACGATACGCGGATCGCTGCCATAGTGGCGTGCCAGTTGTTCAATCATGCGGTAAGCCAGTCTACGATACAACGGCGAAGCAAACGACGCATGCTGACGGGCACCATGATCGAGCACAGTCCCATCCTCGTTTCGCAGCAGGATTTCAGGATATTTCCGACTCAACCATACAGGCGGCGTAGCGGTAGAAGTACACATGATGACCTTCAGATCATACTTGGCAGCCAGAGCAACAGCACGATCCAACCATGCAAAATCGTACACGCCTTCCTGAGGTTCCAGCTGCGCCCATGCAAACTCTGCAAAATGAGTAAATTCAAATCCCAGTTCGTGCATCTTCTTGAAGTCGCGTTCCCACTGGCTTTCATCCCAATGTTCGGGATAATAATAGACACCGGTCAATGTCAAATTCTTGTCATCGAACCAACGTGAAACTGTTGTTTGTGCCGATGCGGCAGCAAGTCCCCAAAGCAGAGACAAACAGATAATGGTTGATTTCATAGCAGTTGTTGCTTTCATAATACATGTTTATATCCGATAATGCAAAGATAATCCATACGACTGACATTCCCCAACAAAACAGCTGGAGAAACGGACATAATCATAGATTTCTGTACAAAATTATTCTTCATTCGTCTCTAAACAGTACATAATTCCATCTTTCTGTATGCTTTTCTATTTAGCATTTGCGTCAGATGTCGTAACTTAGCACCCGTTCTCGAAGAAATAATAGACAGAGCTAAAACAACAACTTAAATCCATATCACATGAAACATTTTGTAATAAGCATTCTACTTGTGTTGGCCTCCGTAACAGAGGCTTTCGGACAAAACAATCCATTGGATCTTTCCGGGACTTGGAAGTTTCAAATTGACCGTGACGACACGGGAGTAAAGGACCGTTGGTTTGGCAAAGAACTGACAACGGATCATATTAACCTGCCGGGCAGCATGCCCGAAAAACTGAAGGGTGATGATGTAACAGTCCGTACCCGCTGGACAGGCAGCCTGTACGACAGCTCCTATTATTTTAATCCCTACATGGAGAAATATCGGATGGATGGACAGGTAAAACTGCCCTTCTTTCTGACTCCAGACAAGCATTACGTAGGAGTAGCCTGGTATCAGAAAACAGTGCGAGTACCGGCAAACTGGAAAGGTCAGCGAATTGTACTTTTTTTAGAACGCCCTCACATCGAAACGACGGTATGGGTAGGACAGAAAAAGGTTGGAATGCAGAACAGTCTCTGTGTCCCCCACATCTACGACCTGACCTCCGTTGTAACTCCCGGCAAGGAATGCCGGATAAGCATCCGGGTAGACAACCGTATCAAAGAGATTAACGTAGGTTTAGACTCACACAGTATCACCGACCAGACACAAGGCAACTGGAACGGCATCGTGGGGCGTATGGAATTACAAAGTGTTCCCCAAACCTGTTTTGAAGATATACAAGTATATCCCAATCTGACAGAGAAAAAAGCCTTAGTTCGTTTCAGCCTGAACGCTTCATCGACAGAGACCGTTGAGATGAGTTTCTCCGCACGAAGCTTCAATGCCGAGCGGATACATGAAGTCCCCGCCATCGACCTGAAAATCAATGCCAAAAAGGGTATAAATTCTTATGAAGCAGAACTGCCAATGGGCGATGATTTCCTGACATGGGATGAATTCTCTCCCGCACTCTACCGTCTGACCGCCACCCTAACAGGGCGACACGGAACAGAAACAAAAACAATAGAATTCGGTATGCGTGAATTCAAGATTGAAGGAAAGTGGTTCTACGTAAACGGACGAAAAACAATGCTGCGCGGTACGGTAGAGAATTGTGTATTTCCTCTGACCGGATACGCCCCGATGGACGTGGAGTCATGGGAACGCGTATTCCGCATCTGCCGTGAATACGGTCTGAACCACATGCGTTTCCATTCTTACTGTCCGCCTGAAGCAGCTTTCCAGGCCGCAGACCGTACCGGATTTTATCTACAGCCGGAAGGTCCAAGCTGGCCCAATCACGGCCCGAAGTTAGGATTAGGACAACCGATTGACAAATATCTGATGGACGAAACCATTGCCATGACCCAAGCATACGGCAATCATGCCTCCTTCTGCATGCTGGCCTGCGGAAACGAACCTTCGGGCCGGTGGGTAGAGTGGGTTACCCGGTTTGTAGACTTCTGGAAAAAGATCGACCCGCGCCGTGTATATACCGGTGCTTCTGTGGGTGGCAGTTGGCAATGGCAGCCACACAATCAATATCACGTCAAGGCGGGAGCACGCGGACTGACATGGGCAAAGCAGCAACCCGAAAGCATGTCTGACTTCCGCGCCAACATTGATACAGTCAGCCAACCTTTTGTATCACATGAGACGGGACAATGGTGTGCCTTCCCCGATTTCAACGAGATACGGAAATACACAGGTGTGAACAAGGCACGAAACTTTGAAATCTTCCGGGACTTACTGCGCGACAACAACATGGCCGAGCTGGGACATGACTTTATGATGGCTTCAGGCAAACTGCAAGCTCTCTGTTACAAGCATGAGATAGAAAAGACCATGCGTACTCCCGACTATGCAGGCTTCCAGTTGTTGGCACTCAATGACTACACCGGACAAGGTACGGCTTTAGTAGGTATTCTTGATGCTTTCTTCGATGAAAAAGGCTACATCGACGCCCCGGCCTTCCGTCGCTTCTGCAGCCCTACCGTCCCCTTGGCACGCATTCCGAAGTTCACTTATACAAACGCCGAGACTTTCCGGGCCGATGTCGAAGTAGCCCATTTCGGTTCCGCTCCACTGACAAACGCTGAAATCACCTATATCATACAAGATACTTATGGAAAAGTATATACCGAGGGTATCATAAATCGCAAGGATATTCCCATCGGCAATCTTTATTCTTTGGGACACGTGGAATTTCCGCTTACAGGTATTGATACGCCGCGTAAACTGAATTTTGAAGTACGCATTGAAGGGACTGAAGCCGTCAACGACTGGGAGTTCTGGGTATATCCCGCCCAAGTTGAAGCGACTGAAGGCGATGTCTATACAACAGATACATTGGATGCAAAGGCTCTTACCGTATTAAAGGAAGGCGGCAAAGTACTGATTACAGCCGGACGCAATGTAAAATATGGCAAAGAAGTACAACAATATTTTACGCCTGTATTCTGGAATACATCCTGGTTTAAGATGCGTCCGCCGCATACCACCGGTATTTTTGTAAACGAATACCATCCTCTGTTTCACGAATTTCCTACGGAATACCATAGTAACCTGCAATGGTGGGAATTGCTGAACCGTACTCCAGTAATGCAGTTCACGGATTTTCCTGCAGATTTCCAACCCCTGATACAAAGTATTGATACCTGGTTTCTCAGCCGCAAGATCGGTGTGCTTTTCGAAGCAAAAGTATTGAACGGACGACTGATAATGACGACGTTGGACCTGACTTCCCGGCCGGAAGAGCGCGTAGTGGCCCGTCAGTTGCGGAAAGCCGTCTACGATTATATGAACTCTGACTATTTCCGACCGGACTTTAAGGTATCACCTGAGCAAATAGGACAACTATTCACCAAAGAAGCCGGAGCAGTGAGTTCCTATACCAACGATTCGCCTGACGAACTGAAACCTAAGAAAGTATTTTAACAATAGAACGAGATAATAATATGATGAAAAAGTATTTATGGATTTCCCTATTAGGGTTTGGGCTGTCGGCTACGGCTCAAACCGAAATGAAGACCTATCTTCTAAACGAAGCGCCACGCTACAGTGAAGAAACAGGCTACGGCTATGACCTGATAGAAACACCTGCCAAAGGCAGTCAATCACCGTTTTTCTTTTCTGTTCGTGTACCCGATGGCAATTATAAGGTAACCGTCCGCTTAGGCAGCCGTAAGCAAGCAGGCATTACTACTGTCAGAGCAGAATCGCGCCGTCTGTTCATCGAAAGCGTGCCAACCAAAAAGAAAGAATTTATAGAGCGCACTTTTATAGTCAACAAACGGAATACCCACATCGCTGGCAACGAATACGTACAGATTAAACCCCGGGAAAAACGGAAACTGAACTGGGACGACAAACTGACACTGGAATTCAATGGTAGTGCACCTGTTTGTGAAAGTATTACCATAGAGCCTGCCGACACAGCGGTTACCACCGTCTTCCTTTGCGGTAACAGTACGGTAGTCGATCAGGATAACGAGCCATGGGCCAGTTGGGGACAGATGATTCCTTATTTTTTCGACACCAACGTCAGCATAGCCAACTATGCGGAAAGTGGCGAAAGTGCCAATACCTTCATTGCTGCCGGCCGGTTAAAGAAAGCCTTGAGTCAAATGAAAAAGGGCGATTACCTGTTCATGGAATTTGGTCACAATGACCAAAAACAAAAAGGTCCGGGCAAGGGTGCCTACTATTCGTTTATGACCAGTCTGAAGACTTTTATTGACGAAGCTCGTCTGCGCGGCGTGCATCCTGTTCTGGTAACGCCGACCCAGCGGCGATCTTTTGGGCCCGACGGCCGCATCCGCGACACCCATGAAGACTATCCCGAAGCTATGCGTTGGCTGGCCGAGAAAGAAAATGTGCCATTGATTGACTTGAACGAAATGACCCGCACACTCTATGAGGCTATGGGTGCAGAACCTTCGAAACGTGCCTTTGTTCACTATCCCGCCGGCTCCTACCCCGGCCAGACGCAGGATTTCGCAGACAACACCCATTTCAACCCCTATGGTGCCTACGAGATAGCCCGCTGTATCGTAGAAGGACTGAAAACACGAGTACCGGACCTGGCGCGTCATTTGAAGCCATTCCCTGCCTTCAACCCAGCTCATCCCGACAACCCTGACAACTTCCATTGGGATGATTCTCCCTTTACGGAAATAGAGAAACCTGACGGGAATTAATGATTTCACACCCTAAGAGGCCCGTTATCTTCGTCCCAATTCGATACGAGCTCCTAAATGGATGGTAAGCAGGAGTTCCTTACCGTTGACGAGATGAAGACCCTTATAGCGACGGAGTGCCCGAGGGAGGACGCGAAACGTGCATATCTGTTCGCCTGTTATTGTGGATTGAGACTCAGCGATGTTTACGCGTTCCGTTGGCGTGACCTGTCCAAAGACAGTGAACAGTGACGTGCTTCTGTCGTGATGCAGAAAACCGCCATACCGATATTCCTTCCCCTCCCCTCACAGGAGATGAAGTGGTCGGCGGAACGTGGCGAAGCCCCGGATGACGGCAAGGTGTTTGACGGTCTGATACCGAACCAAACATAAACAAGGTACTAGCCAAATGGACAAAAGCCGCTGGTATCACCAAAAAAATCACCATCTCAGAGCCTTTGACCATAGCTTTCCGGCATCCCGATTTTAGGTAATTTCCAGTTAGCACGCATAGTACTATTGACGTGACAAATTGTCGGATGCGACTTTTGTTTCTTTTCTTGCTTATTGTAAGTATGTCGTGATTGATATTTTTTGCTCATATCCCTCATGTTTTAGAATTGAGTATCACGAAAGGGCGTAGATATAACTGCCTTTCTACCCATACCACGCTTTATGTCACTGAACTATCGTTGAATCAATACAGGCTTCATTCTCATATCTGTCTTTCTCCCTAACGGAACTACACAGCATGACAGTTAGCTGCGCATTCCGATTCTCTGAAATGCTATTTTCGCTTTCCCTTTCGGTCTGAGCTTATTCAGTCGGGAGTAGAGCATATTATATTCTGTCCTAATCTATTGCTATAGAGATATTTACTATGCGAACATTCTATACGCACACATGATTGTATTGAGGCTGATACTTGCCACATTTTTTGCCATCGTCATATTCGCCAACGTGAAGTTGCGGCATTCCAGGACATTGCCCAAAATAATAGTATTTCACGCTGGATTAATAGTCTTGATACATGCCGTTACTATATTCGCCATTTATAAAGAGAAACAGAAATATAACAAAAAGCAATGGCAACAGTAAAAGTAAAATTCCGCCCGTCCTCTGTCAATGACAAGGAGGGTACAATCTATTATCAGGTTATCCACAACAGGGTAGCTCGTCAAGTGGCAACTGATTATAAAGTGTATGCGTGTGAATGGGACAGGACGTATAACCGCATTGTTTCAACATGGCAGAGCCCGAGGACAAAATATCTCCTTTCTTTACAGGGGAAGATACGGTGCGACACGGAGTGTTTTAACCGCATCATAACAAATCTCATGCGGAAGGGCGTATATTTCAGCACAGAGGATATAGTGGGCGGATTCAGATCGCTCACATCTCGCCTGTCCTTTTTTAATTTCATGGGAGAGACAATCACCAAACTCAGGCATGATGGCAGGATACGCACAAGTGAGACTTACCAGTACGCGCTCAATAGTTTCTCGCGGTTCCGAAACAACGAAGACGTATCGATTGGTGCTTTCAGCCGAGAACTGATGGAGTCATACGACGCTTATCTTCAGGTGAGAGGCCTTGTTCCCAATTCAAGGTCATTCCATATGCGGATATTGCGTGCCGTGTACAACAAGGCACGTGAACAGGGGCTAACAGAGGCGTCATGCAACCCGTTCTCCCATGTGTACACGGGAGTGGACAAAACCACCAAACGAGCGGTAGGTATAGACACGATAAAGCGGATTAAAGATTTGGATCTGACAACGGACAAACCAGCGAACTATGCTCGCGATATATTCATGCTCTCCTTTTATATGCGTGGAATGAGTTTCATTGATCTCGCCTATCTGAAGAAATCCGAACTATCGGATGGCGTTGTGACTTACCGTCGCCGCAAGACCGGGCAGAAAGTCACAGTCAGGTGGACAAGGAAGATGCAGGAAATCCTTGATAAATATCCCGAAAACGAAACAGAGTATCTTTTCCCTGTTATCACATCCCGCACTGCAAATCCACGCAACCAATACAGGAATCGTCACTATGTAATAAACAGGAACCTGAAAACTGTGGCGCAGAAAATCGGATTGCAGATGCCTTTAACTACATACGTTGCGCGTCACAGTTGGGCCTCTATTGCCAAATCAATGGGTATTTCTATTAGCGTCATAAGTGAAGGACTCGGACATGACAATGAACAGACAACACGGATTTACCTTGCCTCGCTCGACACTTCGGCAGTGGATAGGGCCAATGACATTATCCTGTCGGCCTTATAACAGATGGGGTGGAATCAGGAATTCACAGGAATTTGTTGAGTAAATATGTAAAACTCTTAGCAAGAGTTACCTATTCGATTGCAAAGGTAATAAAAAAACTTTTTTAAACAAGCGATTGCCAATAAAAATTTCGGGAGAATTTTTATCACAAGGCTATTTTGTTGTGCATATATTCATGGTTATCTTTATATAATAATTTGATTGTCAGTGCATTTATTTAATATTGGTAACTCTTGCTAAGAGTTGCATAATTCCAGAATAAAATGATATTACAAAAAATCTTAATATATGATTAATAAAATTTGTTCAATACTATTGTTCCTTACTATGTTATGTTGTTTTACATCTATGCAAGGTAAGGATAAAGACAATAAATCATTGTCTTACGAAATAAAGTGTGCCGGGACAGGACAACAAGGCTTTTATCTTGTTGAAGTGACGGCCTATGCGCAAAAAAAGAATCAAATCAATATAGATTTGGTGAAGAAATGTGCTGTGCATGGAGTTATTTTTAGCGGTTTTTCTGGTGAACAGGGTTGTAAATCGCAAAAGGCCATGTTGAATGCAACTCAAGAGCAACAGCATGTAGATTTCTTTAACGCGTTTTTCGAAAATGACTATCTTCATTTTGCAAGTGCAGTTGACCCAACCTTATCAATAATGAAAGTTGAGAAAAGGTATGCTGTCACGGCAACGATTCAAGTTGCAAAAGATAATCTTAGAGAAACGCTTGAAAAGGCAGGAATTTTGAGAAAATTAGGCTTCTAATCAATAACCATGAGACACTTTCTTTTAATATCTACATTAATATTTTTGTTGGCTTCTTGCATGACGACAAAGCCAACAGCGTATATGACTTATGAGACGCGATGCCTCGGCATTGAACTTGATGGTTCACAGACCTTATTGGCTTGGGGTGAAGGACGTAACAAGGCTGATGCGGAAGAGCAAGCTAAAAAGAATGCTGTGCGAGATGTGATTTTCAAAGGGATCAATTCCGGGAATTCAGATTGTACAAAACCACCATTGGTCAACACGCCCAATGCACAGCAAAAATATGAAGAGTATTTCGATGCTTTTTTTGTAGATGGAGGAGAATACAAGAAATACATATCAATGGATGATCACAAGCGACGGAGTGAAGATAAAGAACACTATCAATACGGGGAAAAAAGAAGTGTCATAGTACGTGTGCTTCGGTCTGAATTGAAAAAGCGTCTGCAAGACGATGGAATCCTATATAAATAAGAGATATTATGAAGAAAATACTGACATTTGCTTTGTGCATATATTTTTCAACCAACGTGCTTGTCGCCCAAAGGGCAACAAAGCCTCGCATTATGGTTCGTCCTGCTGAAACTTGGTGTACAGAAAACGGATATATGTCTGTCATTGAAAACCAAGATACCAAGGAATTAATGCCAGATTATGAGGTTGCGCTTCAAACAAATGGTGATTTAACTCTTGTTATTTCCAAAATTGAATCCTTGATGAATGATCGAGATTTTAGAATTTCTAATTTTCTGCAAGCCATTCGCGGGGTTAAGGCTCAATCTGCTCGTAATAGTGGAATTACATCCAAATCAACGGGAAATAACATTGCTATTTCATTCATGGATGAGATAAATAATGCTGCTAAAGCAGACATATATTTTGACGTGTATTGGAAAGTTACAAAAAATGGGCCAAAAAGCATAGTGTCATACACGCTTAGTGCCTATGATACATATACTTATAATTCTATCGCATCAATATCAGGAACTGGTGCTCCATCATTTTCCGCAGAAATTCCGATTCTTGTTGAAGAAGCTGTAACGAGCAATATGGATGCGTTCTTGGAACAGCTTCAGGGTTATTTTGATGACTGCATTGAAAATGGACGTGCCATATCTCTTGAAATTAATACTTTCGATGATGGTACAGGCATTGATATGGAGAGTGAATATAATGGAAAAGAATTAAGAGAAATTATCGAGGATTGGGTTTCCGATAATTCTATCAATCGTTCCTATAACCTTGTGGATGATACTGAAACCACAATGCTTTTCCAAGATGTCAGAATTCCACTGTATGATGAACGCGAACGTCCAATGAACGCTGGATCCTATGCACGAGGATTGAGGAAACATTTGGAATCCTTTCAAATACCAATTAAGCAAGGGAGTAGTACATTGGGGCGATGCCAGTTAATTATAGGGAAAAAATAAGATAGAAAAATGAAAAAAAATATTCTTACATTACTAATAACACTCATCTCCTTGATAGGAAATGCTCAAACCGATTGCGATATTGCACTATGTGTATATTTCGGAGATAAAAGTTCTGAAATGACGGAACAGAATAAAGCATACCTGAAGAATGTAATCAACAATGCTATTTCACAAGGTAATGGATTGTCTAATTTAGAAGATTCACAGTTTGGAGTTGTTGTTAATACTGATGTTATGAACGAACATATTATTGCCGGAGCACCGACAAAGACTGTATTGAATCTCAGTATTACATTTTTTATTGGAGATGTGTATAATGGAAAACTATTCTCTTCATTTACTGTTGATCTAAATGGGGTAGGTAACTCAAGAGGCAAAGCATATAACAATGCCATTCGAAAATTAAAGCCTCAAAATCAATCATTAAGTGAATTTGCGGCAAAGGCGAAAGATGAAATAGTGACATATTATAATAAAAATTATAAGTCTATAATTAAAAACGCAGAATCACAGGCTGTCATGCGTAACTACGAAGAGGTTATATACAAGCTTATGTGTATTCCTGTATGTTGTACTGGCTATGACGAGGCCATGTCAAAAGTTTGTGTAATCTACAAGCAGTTCATTGATCAACAGTGTCACGAGAACATTGCTCAGGCGCAAGCCGCATGGATGTCTGGGTACACGAAGGAAAATGCAGCGGTTGCAAGCATATTCTTATCAGAAATTTATCCTGACGCTGCTTGTTATGAGGAAGCAATGGAACTTGTGGCGGAAATTAAGCGTCACATGGGTGAAGAATGGAAGTTTGAAATGAAACGATGGAATGATTTGATGAGTGTTGAGGCTCAACAATTAAAGTTTGCTCGCGAAATAGCTTTGGCATTTGCACAAAACCAACCACAGCAAGTAGTGCATACTTTTTTAAGATGAAAAAATGACACGCTTATTATTATTTTCAGCTATGTTATTTTGTACTTTGCTTTGCAAAGCACAGAAAATGTATGTATTAACTGTGGGGATAACTGATTATAAGGAAATTAATGACTTAAGACTATGTGAAAATGACGCTTCTGATTTTGGTGCTTTGATGCAAACAGCTAATGCTGATGTGAATCTTATAAAAGGATCAGAAGCCACCCATGAGAATATCATATCAGCTTTGCGGTTGATGTTTGCAAAAGCAAAATCAGATGACACTGTCATTTTCTTTTTTAGTGGGCACGGATATGAAGGAGGATTTTGTTGCTGGGACATGGCTACCAACTCACCATCTCTAAGTTCCTCTACGATTGGAGGCAAAACCATTAATAAGCAAAAACTGAATTTGGTAAATAGGTATTACGGAGGATTAAGTTATGCAGAATTACAAGTGCTATTCAGGAATTGCAGAGCGGGGAAAAAGATGGTAATAGCCGATGCTTGCTTTAGTGGTGGATTACGAAAAGGGAATCACATCAATGCATCAGTACAATCGGCAAGGAAGGGAGATTTAATATTCTTTTTGTCATCTCGTACAGATGAAACATCATTAGAGATTCCCGATGGTGTGAATGGGTTGTTTACAAGTTTTCTACTGAACGGACTCATAGGTGATGCAGACAGTAACTCCGACAATGTAGTATCGTTAGGAGAATTATTTAATTATGTACATAGTGGTGTATCAGAATACGCATCGAAGATTCTCCATTCGCAACACCCTGTAATATGGGGACGATTCAACGAAGATATGCCAGTTCTAAGAATAAAATAATAAAATATAACACAATGGGAAAAAGAATTATTAGCTGTTTTTCTATGGCCATATTGTTTTGCATGGCATCTTTAGCACAAGATCTTGTGCCAATGCATAATGCTAATGGGCAATTTGGTTATGGGATCAAGGGCAGCAAGAAATTTGTTGTTAAACCTCAATGGGATGATGCAAAGCCTTTCAACGAACATGGCATCGCTGTTGTAAGGAAAGGTAAATCATTTGGTCTTATAGACAAATCAGGCAAGGCGATAGGTAAATCAATGGGGTATTCTTTGATTACGTCCTTCGATGGTACAGATTTTCTTTTGGTTGCAGAAGGTGGTAATAGAGTTGATGATGCAAGTAAAATCAAGACTCGTCAGTCTCTTTGTCCTTATGGATTCAAAGGCTCCCTTAGTTACCCAATAAATGGTGCAAAATGGGGTTTGGTGAGACCAGACGGTAAATTCCAGATAGAGCCTAAGTATCAGGAAATAAGCAATTTGATGGAAAATAACTTTCTGATTGTTCAACTTAAGGGACTTCTCAGCATAATTGATATCAATGGGAATGTGTTTTTTGACGCATTGTATGATGCGATGACACCGATCAATAATCAGGGAGTAGCCGCTATACGCAATAAGAAGACACAAAAATGGTCTTTAATTTCAAAGGATGGAAAAGTTGTAATTGGGGAAGATTGCAATGTCTCGTCATTTTATCAGTTTAGAAATAATTATTTGGGCACGCTTAATAACGTTTCCGCAGACTCTCTTTTACGAAACCATGAATTATGGTTTGAAAATGATCGTCTGATGCCCGTAATGAAATTCAGCTCATCATGGGTCAATAGTACACATCCTTATATTGCAGCCCTCAAGACAACCATACAAAAAAAGAATACAATCAAGGAAATTGGTGTATTTGATATAGATGGTAAAGAGGTTATACCTTTTACAGCCGGATTGTCTTATACATTTGTACCTTCTGAAGGAATCGCTGTTGCATACCGCGATAATCAGTGTGGATTTTATAATATAAACTCTAAAACATTCACCCCTGTAGATAACCGTACATACCTTCCATTCAGGGACGGGTTGTCATTGTCGTACTCAACAAATAATGATGATTTCTATCTTGTTGACATGAACGGTAATCGTAAATCGGAAAGATATGACGCGGTTTCTTTGGCTAAAAATAGATATATTGTCAAGAAAGGAGCGAACTTTGGTCTTATATCGCTAACTGGCGATGAAATAATACCTGTTGAATGTATGGAAATCCGTGATGCAAATGATGGTATCTTTGCAGTAAGAGATAATACAGGAGCATTTGGTTATTTAGACCAAAATGGCAATATTGTTATACCCTTTGAATATGCAGATGGCAGCAATTTTGTAAATGGGTACGCAATCACAAGTAAAAAGATTCCCGGATCAATAAAAAGAATGTCTGGAATTATTAATCTTAAGAATGAAATTATTGTTCCTCAGGAATATGAAAAGGTCGTTGCAGGAATTGACCAAAATGGCAATCTCTGTGTATGGGTAAAAAAAGATGGTGTATTCAATCTTTACAATATGTCAAATGCTTGTCTTACTCCAACAGGGTATGTTGATATGGATATGACGGCATTTGGGACAATTACCAAGAATAAACATGGCAATTATGGGTTAATCGTTGGTAGTGAGGAAATTATTCCGTGTTCTCTTGGAGAAGAAGAAGCTATCGGGAATCTATATTCTTATATGATAGCAAACAATATACACTCTGTTTCTTCATCTGAAGCAAGGAGTATAGCGATTCGTTTGAATCCGAATAGAAATAAATTCAAGTTAAACGAGAAAATCAGTGAGAATTACTGGGATTTCTAAATAGACAGTACCGATGAAAAGAATATCAATAATAGTAATCATGCTTGTGCTGATTTCATCAATTACAGCACAAGGTCAGAATAAACAGGAACTTGAAGATAATTCGTATAGAAGAAGTTCTCTTTATTCGCTACTCATATCACACACTGACAAAAAGTACAACACTCAAATTGAAAACTGCTTCTTGCAAATTCCGATTCCAGATGCATATAATGATCATGATTTGAGTGTCAAGATTGTTAATTTTGAAGGTGATGTCGAACAAGAAAAAGTCGGCAAGAAGGAAACGCCAAAAGGCCCGGAGCAAATCAATACTTTCCTTGAAGAGAACCAAATCGCAAGTCGCCTTGTCGGTAAATGGTTTATGCGGGATTACAACACTGGCGAATGTACGATGGACTTGATTGGTTCACGGGGAATCTACGCGGCAAGCGAGATTGACAAAGCAAAGGCAGCGGCTAATCTGAAAGGAGATGCCATGCTTGCTGATGCCGGAGAAAATCTGATTCAAAACACTTTCGTGCTTATAAATGACATAACCTATATAGATAAAGGATCTCGTTCAAAAAATGTAGGTATGGCTCTCAAAATACTTGGTTCTATCGCTGCCGCTACTACTGGAAATGATGCCATTGAGGATTTAGGCAATTTGACTGGAAGTATGGTTGAAACTTATAAGGGGTTTTCTGTGAAAGTGAACACATCATTATATCAATTAGTGTGGGATGATGAAGCAGCCGCTATAACATATGATAATTGGGGCAATCGTGACGCATTCGAAAATAATCGTGGCAATTATAAACTCAAATTTGTAGGTACTCAGTTGAGTAATGGTGGAACGACATCATTTTTAGGCATACGAGAAGACCAGCCTGAAATAATGATTCGGAAAGCCTGTCAGCGTGCTCTTGATGAGAATATTGCCAATCTTCAACAAAATTTTCAAGCATTCCAAATTAAGACTCCACTTGAAAGTGTGGATCCTCTTGAAGCGCGCGTAGGGAAGAAAGAAGGTATCACTGAAGATTCACGTTTTGAAGTGCTGGAGCCGCAAAAAGATGGAAACGGAAGGATTACCTACAAGAAAATTGGTGAAATCAAGCCGGTACAGAACCTTATATGGGACAATAGGTTTATGGCGGAAGAGGAAATGGCAGAAGGTGCAACCCTCGGTTGCACAACTTTTAAGAAAGTCAGTGGTGGAGATTTCCTCCCCGGACACCTGATTCGTCAGATTAAATAAATGCAATAAACCAATTAATATTAACTAAATTAAATTCAACAACAATGAAAAAAAATTTTCTGATGGCAATCATGGCAGTAATGACTATAACAGTCTCTGCTCAAGTGGAACAAGGTTTTCGTATGGGTCTCCGCGTCAATGGTGGGTTAAGTAACGTTACTGGAGAAGGTGACAAAATGACTTTCGGCTATGGACTTGGTTGGGTTGCAGAGTATAACTTCAATTCCAACCTTTTCCTTCAGTCAGGAATTGGATTGGAAAACATCGCTCATAAACAAGAGAGGATTGATGGTACTATCAACGCCTACTACGCACAACTTCCTATCCACATCGGGTATCGTTTCGGACTTGGCGACATGTCGTCACTTTTCGTTCAAGCAGGTCCAACCGTAGGTTATGGTCTCTTCGGTTCAAAAGTTGAATGGTATAATAATGGGGGAGGATATGTGGGAGAATCTAATTATTTCGATGAAGCAGAAAGGTTTGACCTTGGTGTCGGTGGGCGTGTCGGGTTAGAATTCAGCAATTTTCAAATTAGTGCTGGAGTCAACTATGGTGTTCTTGAGGTTAATGACGGCTATCACAATCTCAGTATTAATCTCGGATTTGCTTATATGTTCTAAGACTTTAAAATTATCGTAAAAAAATCACTTAAAATAGACGATTTTATAAATTGCGGGCAGTTCTATGTTGAATAGTTCTGTCCGCTTTCGTATATTGATATCCGCCACTCAATTATCCAAAGACATTACTGTACACCTTAAAAACGGCGTGAGCTTCCTATAATAAAAGATGCGCAGGATATTTCACGTTATCCATGCCGAAATGCCGAATGAAGAAGTTGAGTTTGATGAGACTTTCGTATTTGTGGTTTTATTAACTTTTTATAAATAAGTAAATGTTTATAATTAGTTTATATTATTCGGTTCATCTGTCATGCTGAACAGCGTGAATCATCTCTGTTATGAGAAAGAGATCCTTCACTTCGCTCAGGATGACATTACATAATGATTATGCCTTTTCATTTTGGCACACTCCCATCATCCGACGCTTTCACCCAGTACCCGTTGCCGTACCGCGTATGCACCCTTCTCCCCATCTGCGCCAGCAGGTGACTGAACGCCGTGCACGAACAGCCCTTCAGCGCTGCCGGGTTCTTCTTCTTCAAGGCGGCATAGATGTCTGCCGCAGACATCAGATGCGCACCCTTCTCACCTGCTTCGGCAAACTCGAAGCAGCTGCCGATGAGTTCCTCGGCAGGCGTCACGCGGTAGAACGGACGGTTCGCCGCCTGGATTTCCGCCCCCTCCGCCTTGCTGAACCAACAGCGCCCGCCGTTATTCAGCTCGTGCAGGAGCTGGGCGTACAATTGGGCATGGTCGAGGGGAGTCGTACAGTCGATGGCCCGTTCCACTTCCACACAGATAAAACGTCGGCTGCCCGACAGGTCGGTCAGCAGGTCGCGGCGGTTGCTCGTGCCGATGAACGAGGCGATTCTTGGCAGAGCCTCCGCCGAACGGCGGTAGGCACGGCGCACGCGCAGGTCTTCCATCTGCATCAGGTTCTTCAGCTGCGGCAGGCGGGAGGCAGGCAGGCGGTCGAACTCGTCGAGGTTGATCAAACCGTAGGACGCCAACTTGTTTTCCGCCGATGAGGCGTTGGTCAGGTCGAAGCTCTCGGTGAAATAGTCGCGCAACTCTTGGGGGAGCAGCATCCGGCAGAAGGTGGACTTGCCCAATCCCTGCGTGGTGCTGATGAGGAGCGGGGCCACACTGTTGGCACGACGGCCCCGGTCGCCCGTGCCTGTCCACTGGGCGGTGACGGCCAGCATCCAGCGGTGGAAGGAACGTATCCAAACCCCGTTGCCGGAGACCCGCTTTGCCAGGTCTTCCACCCGGTCCTTGCCGTCCCATTCAGGCAGGTGCTTGAAGTACAGGTCGAACGGATGGTAAGCCCTTACGTGGTCGGATTCCACGTATCGCTTCACGTCCCTGTCCCAGCAATCCACTCCGTCCTCCATAGCACCGAGGGCGATGCCGTTCAGGACACGGCTATCCACGGGCGTATAAAGAAGGCGGTGCGAATCGTCCGCAGCCTCCGTGTCGAGGCGGGCGCACTCCGTGCGCTCCGTCAGCAGGTTGTAGCGGAAGGCGTAGTGCAGCTTCAGGTAGCGGGTCAGGCGCTGCATGATCCGGCGTTGCCTGGAGTCCTTCCGGTCGACGGCCTCTTCAGCTTGCTCCTTGTCTTTGTCTTTCAACGTATCCGTCTCCGGTTCGGCCTCTTCCTGCTCTATCCATTCCGTCACCTCGTTCCGCCCGTTCAGGCTGAAGATGCGCTTGTCGGGGCGGGGTGTCTGGGGCGTCCAGGTCAGTTGGACGGTGAACTCGCCGTCGCCCGTGACGAGGAAGACTTCGCCGCCCGGCAGGCGGCCGCAGTATTCGTTGAGGTTCGACAGAAGTTCCCTGTAGGAGTTGGCGGGAGCCGGCAGGGGCGCTTCCCGGCGGGAAGTGAACAGGTCTCTTAGCTGGTAAATCAGGTTCATAAGCGGATGCGGTTGGTTCTTGTTTTTTCCTGTAAAGATACAACATTTTAAGGCCTTTGTCAAGTCCCCAGGCGGCGTCCGGGGCTTCCTTTAGCGTCTTTTATACCTTTCACCGGAAACGGGGGATGTGCCCCGGTGAAGTTTCACCGGAACGGGCTGATTGTAAGCGGGTTGCGGTGAAAGCAGGAAACAGACCGTTCGGGGCATCGTACACAAATGTTCTGCGGTACTCTCATTCTCCGTGAAAGAACTTTCACGCCTTCACCCCATCTTTCACACTATCTCGCTCGTTGACAGGCGTTTGCCGGCCCGTGAAACCGTGAAAGCGGAAAACGGGAAACCTTTTTTTCTTGCAGCCTTGCCCGCCTGACCGCCTGCTTCAGCGCAATCATGTGATGCAAAAGGCCGTATTTTCTGATGGAAAACATAGAGTTCCGGGCAAAAGCGGGACAGTTTCGGGAGAGAACCGAACCGTCTTTTTCACGGATTCCCATGCAGTGCTCTATGAGGGTGTAACGAAGCACTTCGTCAGGGTGCCATGCAGTGCTTTGTCCGAGTGTCAGAAAGTGCATCGTCAGAGCGTCAGGAAGTGCAGCGTAGCGGAGTAAAGGGTTACTATTTTTCACATAATTGCATTTATAAAAATAATCATCCACTCGTATATGTGAAGAACTTTTCACTATATTTGTGGAGTAATAGCATTTTTGAGAAACATACAAACTGATATAAACCGTCTGGGAGTAGTTTTAGCAGAGAAGAAACGAACCAACAAATGGTGTACGAACAGTTCCCAGCCGGATTAGCAAACGCTTGTGAAGATGTCAAGATCGCTGAAAGTTGCTGTCGATGATTTGTTGAGAACGGAATAATACGTTTATGAGCACAATCAAATGATGTAAATATTTGGATTTTTGATGCAAATGCTTTTAAGTTAAATACGGAATTGATAAAAGAGTAAAATGGCTAAAAAACAAACAAAACCGGTAAAGGAAGAAACCCTTGAAACGATATTGTTCAACTGTCGCAATAGTCTGCGTGGACGAGCAGCCATGACCGACAAACGCGACTTGCTTCTGACGCTTGTATTTTTGAAGTTCATCGGGGAACGGTTCAAACAGCAAAAAGAGAAAATCCGCCATGAAATAGTGGAAGTACAGGGTATCAATGATTCGGATTTCATAGAGATGCAACTGTCGCGTTCCAATCAATATATGCAGGACGGCGTATTCTTTCTGACAGACGAGACCTTCTGGGACAAACTGATTCTTACAACGCCGACCGGCATGGCTATCGCTTTCGATACGGCGATAAAGACTTTGGACGACAACGAACCTAAGTTGAAAAATGCTCTTCCGCAACAGATTTTCACGAAAGCAGCCCTTGAACCGGGTGTTTTGAAAAGCGTGGTGGACGAAATCAACAAGATAGACCCGCAGAAATTCAGTGACCACGATCTTATAGGACGTGTATATGAGTATTTCTTGCAAGCTTTTTCCATCAACGCAGACAAAGAGGAAGGAGAATTTTACACGCCACATTCCATCGTCGAACTGATAGCGTCGCTTATCGAGCCTTTCGACGGAACGGTCTATGACCCTTGCTGCGGATCCGGCGGTATGTTCGTACAGGCTACGAAGTTCATTGAAGCGCATGGAGGGAACACTAAAGCGGTCAATGTATATGGACAGGAATCGGAACCGGCAACCTATCGTCTGGCCAAGATGAATTTGGCCATTCGCGGCATATCCTACCACTTGGGAGACAAGGCCGTCTCCACCTTCTCGGACGACCAGCATAAGGATCTCAAATTCGACTATATCATGGCGAATCCGCCTTTCAATCTGAAAAAATATGCCGA
>NZ_CANRPM010000015.1 GCF_947632445.1 uncultured Bacteroides sp.
TTTGTTCCGTTATTTCGCAGATAACTGAATAGGGACATAACAGTCTAAGGATAAATGACTTAGAAGCCCTATCCCTGTAAAGTCCGAGCAAAAAAGGCAGAAAAATAAGGATTAAACACTTCTATTTTACTTCATTATCCGGTCGTATCGGATAACGAAAAATATCAACAACGGGAAGAAATCCCATCACAAAAGATAGGGAACCGACCTGGTTCGGAATGGCAAGTCGTTTTTTCTCGCCGCTTCCACCCGTATATCTGAAAAAAGAGCTAACTTTGCGCCCGTGACCGATTTGTCTGTAACAAATAAAAAGAAGATATATGGCAAAAGAAAAGATCATCCTTACAGGCGACCGCCCGACAGGACGCCTGCACATAGGCCACTACGTGGGCTCACTGCGCCGACGTGTGGAACTGCAAAATGCGGGAGACTACAAGGACATGTTTGTCTTCATAGCCGACGCACAGGCTTTGACGGACAACATGGAGAACCCGGAGAAGGTGCGACAGAATGTCATCGAGGTGGCATTGGACTATCTGGCCTGCGGCTTAGATCCGACAAAGAGCACGCTCTTCATCCAATCGCAAATACCGGAACTGTGCGAACTCTCGTTCTACTACATGGACTTGGTGACCGTGAGCCGCCTGCAACGCAATCCGACCGTAAAGACCGAGATTCAGATGCGCAACTTCGAGGCAAGCATTCCCGTAGGTTTTTTCACCTACCCCATCAGTCAGGCTGCCGACATCACGGCTTTCAAGGCGACCACCGTCCCTGTAGGTGAGGATCAGGAACCTATGCTGGAACAGGCCCGCGAAATCGTGCGCCGCTTCAATTACATCTACGGGGAAACTCTGGTAGAGCCGGAAATCCTGCTGCCGGACAATGCGGCCTGCCTGCGTCTGCCCGGAACGGACGGCAAGGCGAAGATGAGCAAAAGCCTGGGTAACTGCATCTACCTGAGCGACCCTGCCGACGAAGTGCAGAAGAAAATACGCAATATGTACACAGACCCGGATCACTTGCGCATACAGGATCCCGGTAAGATTGAAGGCAACACGGTGTTTACTTACCTCGACGCATTCTGCCGTCCCGAACACTTTGAACGCTATCTGCCGGATTACCCCAACCTGAACGAACTGAAGGCTCACTATCAGCGTGGCGGTTTGGGCGATGTAAAGGTGAAGAACTTCCTGAATGCCATCATGCAGGAAACTCTGGAGCCTATCCGTGCCCGCCGCAAGAAATTCGAACAGGATATACCGGCTATCTACGACATGCTGAAACAAGGTTGTGAGAAGGCTCGTGAAACGGCTGCCGCCACACTGGACGATGTACGCCGTGCCATGAAGATCAACTACTTCGACGACGCTGCTCTGATAGCCGAACAGGCCAGACGTTTCCGCGAAGAATCATAAAAAGGAAAAGAGACATAAAAGAACAGAGGCTGAACTCTCCACAAGGGATTTCAGTCTCTGTTCTTATTCACCCCGACCATGTCATTTGGCAAAAAGCCGTTCAATCTCTTCTTCGCGGATTGTAGTCAGCACGGCATGTCCGTCAGGCGTATAATTGGGAGCCTCGCACGCAAACAGGTCATCCACTAAAGCCACCATTTCATCTGCGCTCAACACCTGCCCATACACAATGGCTGCTGCACGGGCCAAAGTCAATGCCAGCACAGACTGCACTTCCTCCTTCACATCACAGCCTTTCTCCAAAGCCGTATGTACCATATTACGCACCAAATCCACAGGGTTCAGTCCCTCAATACCCGAAGGAACTCCATTGATGGCATAGCTGCCTCCGCCCAAAGAGGTCAATTCAAAGCCTACGGCAGACATATCCTCCTGAATATTCTCAAGTACAGCCGCTTCGGATGCCGGAAACTGAACTATCTCAGGGAACAGTACGCCCTGGACCAGGCCATGCTTTTGACGGATCTGCTCCATATACCGGTCAAACAAGACACGTACATGAGCCCGATGCTGATCGATCAGCATCAACCCGGACTTAACGGACGTCAGAATATAACGCCCCTTGAACTGCCAATGCTGTCCGACGGCTGCGCTTCCTCCCCCGAACATCATCGGAGGGAGCGACGAGGACGAATCTTCCGACGGTATTGCAGCCGGCGGCCATTCCGCTCCGGCCGGTGCATCAGGGGGCACCTCCTCATTCATCCGGCTGGCTTTCTCCAATCCGGTATAGAGACTTTCCCACTCTGTCCGGGGACGTGAATAAGAACGATCGCCCCCATAAGAAGAAGTCTTAAAAGGATTGTAATCGGCATTATAGTGTACCTGAAGGGGTTCCACCGGCCGAGGCCGCTCATAAACGGGGATATCCGGCAGGCCCTCGGTATCGAAATCAATGGAAGGCACAGCATTGAACTTGCCCAAAGCCTCCTTGACTGCCGCAGAAAGGATTTGCCAAACGGCCTGTTCATTCTCAAACTTAATCTCGGTTTTAGTCGGATGGATGTTCACATCAATATTGGCCGGATCCACTTCAAAATATATAAAGTAGGAAATCTGTTCACCCGCCGGTATCAGATGCTCAAAAGCATCCATTACCGCCCTGTGAAAATAAGGATGCCTCATATAGCGCCCATTTACAAAAAAGTACTGATGGGCGCCTTTCTTGCGCGCGGTCTCAGGCTTGGCTACATAACCCGATATCTTGACCAACGTCGTATCTACCTCCACCGAAAGCAGCTGTTGATTTAATTTCTTCCCAAAAACAGCGATAATACGCTGACGCAAAGGCATGACAGGCAGGTTGAACAATTCGCTGTCATTGCTGTACAGATAAAAAGCGACATCTGGATGAACCAGCACAATGCGTTCAAACTCTGCTAAGATATTACTCAATTCGGTGGAATTGGTTTTCAAGAATTTACGTCGGGCAGGTACATTAAAAAACAGATTCTTTACAGAGAAATTACTTCCTTTTGGACAAGAAACAGGCTCCTGGCTTTCAACTTTGGAACCGGCCAGCAACAAACGTGTACCCAGTTCTTCATCGGCCAGTCTTGTCTTCAGTTCTACCTCGGCAACAGCCGCAATGGAGGCCAATGCCTCGCCCCGAAAACCCATTGTACGTAAGGCAAACAAATCCGCAGCTTCACGGATCTTGGATGTGGCATGCCGTTCAAAAGCCAATCGGGCATCTGTTTCAGACATACCTTTGCCATTGTCTATCACTTGCATGCCTGTTTTTCCGGCATCCGTCACCAATACATGAACTTCTGTGGCTTCTGCATCAATGGCATTCTCGACCAACTCCTTAATGACAGAAGCAGGACGCTGTATCACTTCGCCAGCTGCAATCTGATTGGCCACCGAATCCGGCAGCAAATGGATAATATCACTCATGCTATACAAATTTAGATTATTCCATTACTAATGGCATACCACAAATAAGCCAGTAACATAATGAAAAACAGTATGACAATAAAATGTAAAGGACGTTTTCCGCTCTCCTTGCGACGTTTCAGGTGAGTAGTTCCTTCTATGAATTTTCCACGAATATCTTCGGGGTTAAATTCTTTCTTCTCAGTCAGCATGCCCAACTCACGCTTGGCATTCTCTTTCATCTTGTCCAACCTTTCCTTACGCTCGTCCACGTAAATATAGGAATGATGAAAGCCCCTCGGTTTTCTCATCGTAAACATACCCATAAAGCACTCTCCTATTTTTTAGTTCGTTCGATATGCATATCACGCGGAGAGACAGTAGGCCGACGCGAGCTTTGCTTCAGCACAGCATCCGACTTCTTGCTCCGCCAATTAAAAATATCCTCTTTGTCCAATGGACGAATATAGTCTAACCATACGAAAGAAGGCAAACGGTACTTATCTGCAGGAATCTGACCCATCGGATATGCAGTGCCGTTCGCTTTTCCAATAAAAGCTCCCCGTTCCATTTTTCTATCCTTCAACATCATTCTCAAGAAACCTCCCTCGGAATAGTTCATCAAAATCAACGAACTGTCCCGCTCTTCTACCGGATAGAAAATAACCAGTACATTTCCGTTCACATCCACCTGACGCATCTCGCCGCTGACAAAATAGGCCTTCATTTCTTTCCCGGACACTTGATTGTAGTGCAATGTATCTTTTTGTTCTACGGTCAGCGCCTGATCGATGATATGCGCCCAGTCAATCGTGCTGTCATTCATGTAAACCTTGACCTGTTCGCCCAACAACTGTTCAGAACCATACCAAAGTACCGGATCGGTGTACATGGTCATACAAGAATCTTTGGAATTATAAACCAACGAGTCGCAAACAGCCTGAATATCTGTACGGAAAGCACGCACCTTGTGGTAGACACGCATCTCACGATACATGGAGTCAGTGTTCAAATGATAAGTTACCAAACGCAGCGTATCTCCATGCATAAACAAGCTGTCACCTTGTGAATAATCCACAGCTACCGCTCTGTCTGTAGCCAAAGCATTACCGGTCAGCTCATTATAAAAACAATAGTTGCCGGTCAGCATATTACGATTTACCGTATCATTCATCTGCACATGGTCAAAAGCCTCACCATATCCCAGCTTGCGATCGTAAAACAAGCTGTCACCGGTCAGTTTCTTTCCTTGATTGGTCAAGACGGAACGATCCAGCAGTTCGGCCTGTTCTGTCACGGTATTATATATACCCCGTTCGGAATAAATATGATTATTGTCGCTCACAATATCGGAAGGCCCCAAGATAGTAGCCACCTTTGTTTCCGCATGGTACTTTAATGTATCGGAAGTCAATACAAAACGGGGATTGGTCAGCTTCACTTCATGGTTGAACACAGCTATTTTAGTAGCCGGACTATATTCTCCCCATACGGAAGTCAATACATTCTCTTCGTCTGTCAGAGTACCGCCATCGAAATAATACCCCAAATTGTAAATACGGTCGTAATTCAAACTGTCTGTAGTCAGCTCTGTAGTACGATTAATCATCCGCACGTTTTCACGAAGCATCGCTAATTGTGCCATACCATCGTAATACAGATAATCCCCGTAAATAAACAACGTATCACCTTGTTCCATCCGTACATTTCCAAAAGCCTCTACGGAATTGAGACGTTTGAAAATCAAAGCACTGTCACAGTACATATACATACTGTCATGGCGCAGCCTTACAGATCCTATCAAAACCTGAACATCCGGCCGAACCTGATCATCAGCCTGCGCCTCATCAGCATATAACAAGTCAACACGTGTCTTTTTCTTCTCCGGCTCTTCCTTCTTATCCTGCGCACTGAGCAGACAGATACCAAACAGGCATAGAATACCTGTCAGAAGATATCTATGCCTGCTTAGAAATTTAAAAACAATACTATTGTGCATATAGTTAGTCTAACATTCACAGATTGTATCTATACAGCCAAACTTAATCCTTAATCCATCCCGGATATTTGAACTCACACTGATTCCAGCCTTCCTTAATACGAACATAGGTATGACGCTGTTTCTCACGTATCCATTTATCCAGTACTTCAGCACGCCGTTTCTCAAGTACCAAATCTTTCAAATTCTGATAATCATCCGTAATAGTAGCTTTATGACCGTTAATGCGACTTTTCAGCTTGACGATGACACATTCCTCCTTACCTGTTTTTTCAGGAATCATAGTAAAGGCTTCAGAAATTTCACCGACATTCATTTTATCGACCACTTTGGCAATCTCAGGAGGAAGTTCCTGCATCTCGAACTTCGATGTATTGTTGTTGGGATTGGGCAACAAGCCATGATTATTACGAGTATCCTTGTCTTGCGAAATGACTGTTGCAGCCTCTTCAAATGTAAACTTATTATTCCGAATATCATCTGCAATAGAATCAAGGCGAGCTATACCGGCTTCCAACGCGCTCTCAGGCGTATGCGGACGAAGCAATATGTGCCGCACTTTAATACGGTCACCACGTTTTTCTATCAACTGGATAATATGAAAACCATACTCCGATTCCACCACTTTAGATACTTTGGTAGGATCCTGTAAGTTGAAAGCTACATTCGCAAAAGACGGATCAAGCTGCCCACGACCATAGAAAGGCATTTCACCGCCATTAATCGCCGACGCACGATCCTCGGAATACATACGGGCCAAAGTAGAGAAACTGGTTTCGCCCTTATTAATACGATCGGTGAACTCACGCAAACGTTTTTTCACCTCTTCTACCTCTTCTACCGGAATCCTTGGTTTCTGTGTGACAATCTGAACTTCAACTTGCGTAGGGATATAAGGAATACTGTCCTGAGGCAAACTTTGGTAATAACGACGTACCTCAGCGGGCGTAATTTTCACCTCACCCACCAATTTCTGCTGCATGCGCTGCACAGTCAATCCTTCACGGGCATTCTCACGCAAGGTTTCACGAATCTGCGTAGCACTCTTGTTCCAATATTCTTCCATCTTCTCCATCGAACCGATGCGGCTGACATACTGATTAATCATGAAATCCACCTGGCTTACGACCTCACTCTCAGACACCTCTATACTGTCCAAAGCCGCCTGATGTAAAAACAACTTTTGCACAGCTATCTCTTCAGGAATGACACAATATGGATCGCCATCAAACCTACGTCCATTGTACAACGCATCCAAACGTACTTCTTCCACATCAGATTTCAATATGGCTTCGTCACCAACTACCCAAACCACTTCATCTATCACATTGTCCTGCCCCCATGAAGGCACAAGAGGCAATAGCATAAAGGCCCATAAAACTGCAAACTTAACGTTCATACACTTTTTCATTCCTAATATCTTAGTTCTCACAATATTTAATCTTACCATCTTCGATGGCCTGCTTATACAAATCATCTTTTACTTTATTCAGGAACTCAACTTGCTTCTGGTTCAATACCAAATCATTTACCAACGGCTTAGCTGCCTCATAAGGTTCTTGGGCTCCTGTGGGAATATAATCTGCTACATTCAAAAAATACCAAAAAGCCGTATCCTTGACTTCTATCCGACGATTACGAGAGAAATAGGTATCTGCATCCGACGTCTTCAAAGGTATCCATGAAAGAATCTCCGAAGCCGGTATCCATTTGTCATAAAAATACTCATATTTCACAGCATTCTGCAAACTATATTTTTCCAAATGTTCAACCGCAGACTGTCTCTCATCTTTATACCACTGACGTACCTGGCTCAACTGAGGGGCTGTCAAAGGGACCTTTATGAATAAGCCACACATCAATGGAGCATCCGCTTTGAACACGGCTTTGTTTTGCTCATAATATTCCTGCAACTCCTCTTCTGTAATCTCTTCCGATAATTTCTGATGAATCAACGCCTGTTGATAAGTATGCATAATCAATGCTTTCCGATAATTGTACACCAATTTTTCTATTTCATCATTATCGGGCACATTACTTTGTGCTTTTTCATACAATAAAATATCCTCTGCCCAATTACGTATATAGTGTTCTGTAAACAACAAACTGTCATCCCGGCTTTGTCCAGCAGGCTGTACAGCCGTCAAATCCTCTTTGTATAAAAAATTACCGTCCAGTTCCACCAAAGGTGTTCGCCCTTTATGGTCGTACTGTGACTCTTTACATGCTCCCAAAAGGAACAAACAGAGATAAAACAGACAAGATTTTCGAATTGCCACTTTTTTTCTCATATCTGGACTACGAAGATAACGGTTTAATCAATTGCTTCAGTGAGAATTAACGGTTTTTAAAACCTCTTCGTTTATTTCAACCTTAAAATCACGACGAAGTTGATGCGACCACTGATTCTCCAAATCCCGATAATAGTCTGCCCACATCTGTTGGCTGACATCTTCCCAACGTACAGCCCCCTTACGTTTTTCTCCTAAAACAATCCAATAAGGGTAATTTGCCAAAGATTGGGGTTTGCCTTTTTTATAAATCCGATTGTCTACAAAGGCATTGTCACCAGGAGCAAACAAGCCTCGTTCTACCACAACATTTTCCTGCCCTCCTGTATTCACGCCTAAACGGATAGCCTCTACCCATTCTTCCTGCGGAATTTTCTTGAGAAACTTCCGCACTTGTTTTGCCATACGTTTCGTTTTATAATGTAAAACGATTCCATCATAACGTTCTTCCGGCCAATCATAACATTTTGCATACTTCTTAAAATATCTTACCACATCAGCCGAATCCGCCCTAACAAGATTACTGATTTCCCGATGCACTATTGCATCGCCCAACAAACTATCCCGGAAGAAACACAACTCCCCTCTTAAATCGGAATTATCATCCCCTAAATGAATATATGCACAATCTAATACCGATTTAGCAACAAATAAATCCATCTGTTTACGGACAGAAGCCGGATAAGCTCTTGCAAACAAATCGAAATCAGCCCCTGTATAGACTTTCCCGTCCATTGTAAACAATGTACCAGTACTCTTTCCCTTCCGCAACAGTTCCTCCACTCCAGATTTATCTGGCATATATCCATAACACCGTTTCAAAGAATCAACTGACGAAAGGAGCAAACGGTTGTTTGGTTTGCTCAACAATCGGCCTTCCAAGCCATGACATACTTCTTCAAAATCAAGTTGATCCTTATGATCCAATACCTTCACTATATGAATTCCATGGGGTGTGAAAAAAGGATTGGACACCTTACCGACCGGTAAGGTAAACACGACTTCCTCAAATTCGACAGGCATCTGCAAAGGAGTTACCCAAAACGTGTCTTTGTCCTCAGAAAAGCGGTTTACACAATCATCAAACCGCACCTTCCCATTTTTTAATAATTGATACAGAGAATCCATCTGAGTTTCAACCTCATGGAGCCTCAATGCGGAAACATTCTGAGGAATGTACTTAAATATATGACTTACATGAACACGACCCGCATATTTCCGCTTCTGTAAAAGACAATAATATTCATTGATGACAGAATCTGCATGTTCACTATCATACAAACATTGTTGTAACAATCCACGACGATAGGAATTTAAAAGAAAACAAATATCGGACACTGTATCCAGTTTGGTCTTTTCAGCAGCCAATGCCTTAAGCTTGAAATCTATGAAGTGATCCAAATTTGCAGATTTCTCCGCACACTTAGAACAATAATATTTATATTCGGCTACATCGACAGGTTCTCCGTCCACATGCATCAATACGGATTTCGACTGTGATCGACACCACCCCGACACGACTAAGGCGCACAGACACACCCACCAATATTTCAACATCATAGTTCCCAAATCGTATTCATATATTTATAAAAACAAGCACGGACAACACCTTACTACAGTTCCTCTCTTAAAAAAGGCCTGCAAAATACGTGTTGTCCGTGCTTTAAAGTACATAAATGGTTATTCAGGCCGGCTATAATTAGGCGCCTCACTGGTAATAGCTACATCATGCGGATGACTTTCAAGCACACCTGCATTCGTAATACGTGTAAATTTAGCATTATGCAATTGCTCAATATTCGCAGCGCCACAATATCCCATACCAGCACGCAAACCACCAACCAACTGATAAATTACTTCATACAACGTACCTTTATAAGGTACACGAGCAGCTATTCCTTCCGGAACCAATTTCTTCACATCACTTGTTCCACTTTGGAAATAACGATCCTTCGAACCATTCTCCATAGCTTCCAAAGAACCCATACCACGATAAGACTTGAACTTACGCCCATTGAAGATAATGGTATCGCCTGGTGACTCCTCTGTCCCTGCTACCAATGAACCTATCATCACACTGTAACCACCGGCAGCCAACGCCTTTACAACATCGCCAGAATAACGCAAGCCACCATCGGCTATCAAAGGAACGTTCGTACCCTCCAATGCCTTGGCCACATCGTAAACAGCAGACAACTGAGGAACTCCCACACCAGCTACAACACGAGTTGTACAGATAGAACCTGGGCCAATACCGACCTTCACCGCATCTGCTCCAGCCTCAACCAACATTTTAGCCGCTTCGCCTGTAGCAACATTACCAACAACAACATCAATATCCGGGAATGCTTTTTTAACCTCTTTCAGTTTCTCAATCACATATTTGGAATGCCCGTGAGCCGTATCAATCACAATAGCATCCGCACCAGCTTCAACCAATGCTTTCATACGATCCAATGTGTCAACCGTAACGCCGACACCTGCAGCCACACGCAGACGACCTTTGGCATCCTTGCAAGCCATCGGCTTATCTTTAGCCTTTGTGATATCCTTATATGTAATCAAGCCAACAAGTTTCTTGTCTTTGTCAACAACCGGAAGCTTCTCAATCTTGTGTTCCTGCAGGATTTGTGCAGCAGCCTCCAAATCTGTAGTCTGATTGGTCGTAACAATATTTTCTTTTGTCATCACCTCATCGATACGCTTGTTCTGATCTCTTTCAAAACGCAAATCGCGATTGGTGACAATACCCACTAAATGACCTTCATCATCGACCACTGGGATACCACCAATTTTGTACTCAGCCATCAAAGAAAGTGCATCAGCCACTGTAGATCCTCTCTTAATAGTAACCGGATCATAAATCATTCCATTTTCCGCACGCTTTACGATAGCTACCTGACGTGCCTGCTCTTCAATGGACATATTCTTATGAATTACACCGATACCACCTTCACGAGCAATGGCAATCGCCATTTTAGCCTCCGTAACTGTATCCATCGCAGCCGTTACAAAAGGAATTTTCAACTCAATGTTTCTTGAAAACTTTGTCGAGAGTTCGACCGTTTTTGGGAGCACTTCAGAATAAGAAGGGATTAGCAGTACGTCATCATACGTTAACCCATCCATGACAATTTTATCTGCAACAAATGACATAAGACGTATAAAATTTATTACGTGCAAATATACGTTTTTTATTCCATTCTACATATATCTGCACGCAATAAATTTTCTTTTTAGCTCAAAGACAAAAAATCAATTTGCCATTTCAGAGATAAACTTGATACGAACTAGTCGCACTTCCTCCTCTGTAAAATCGTCGCCTAACTCTTCTAAGGCATCGTCAATATTATCCGTCGTCGATTCTTTGAAATAATCATAAATGTCCAGCATGTGATCCTCATCCATAATATCTTCCAAGAAATAATCTATATTCAGCTTGGTGCCTGAATAGACAATAGCTTCTATTTCATCCAGCAGCTCATCAAATTCAATACCTTTCGACACTGCAATATCATCAAGTGCAACTTTACGGTCGATTGCCTGGATGATAGCTACCTTCATCTTAGACTTATTAGCTACGGTACGAACGCGCAAATCCTCAGGACGCTCTATTTCATTTTCTTCACAATGACGCTTGATCAACTTGCAAAATTCCTCGCCATATCTCTTTGCTTTTCCAGCACCCACGCCTGGGATATTCTGCAATTCCTCCAACGTAATGGGATATATCGTTGCCATAGCCTCTAAGGACGGATCTTGGAATATTACGTATGGTGGCACTTCCAAATGCTTTGACAACTTTTTGCGCAAATCTTTCAACATAGAATATAACGTCGGATCGACTGCACAGGCACCACTCCCACGAGCGGGTGTTTCTTCCTCCATTTCCTCAAAATCATTGTCTTTCGTTATCTTAAAGGAGTTGGGATGTTTAAGAAACTTCCGCCCTTCATCCGTCACCTTAAGCAAGCCATAGTTTTCTACATCTTTACCCAGATAACCGGCTATCAAAGCCTGGCGGATTACGGCATTCCAAGTTTTATCTTCTTCACCCATGCCTGAACCGAACACTTCGAGATCTTCATGTAAATGGGCCTGAACCTCCGATGTTTCCCGTCCCAGGATGATATCTATAATATAATCTGATTTGAAATTCTCCTTTACAGCAAGAATGGTTTCAATCACAATACACAATAAATCTTGAGCTTCCACTTGTTTCTTCGGATTTAAACAATTGTCACAATTACCACAATTTTCCTCCGTATATTCTTCGCCAAAATAATGCAATAAGGTCTTGCGTCGACATACGGAAGACTCTGCATACGCAGCGGTTTCCAGCAGAAGCTGCTTGCCTATTTCCTGTTCTGCCACAGGTTTGCCCTGCATAAATTTCTCCAGTTTCTGCAAGTCTTTGTTTGTATAAAAAGTGATGCATTGTCCTTCTCCACCGTCTCGCCCCGCACGTCCCGTTTCCTGATAATAACCTTCCAGACTCTTAGGAATGTCATAATGAATGACGAAACGCACGTCAGGTTTATCAATGCCCATACCAAAAGCGATAGTAGCAACAATGACATCAATCTTTTCCATCAAAAAATCATCCTGATTCTGCGAACGGGTTGCAGAGTCCATACCAGCATGATACGGACGTGCATTGATTCCATTCGCCTGCAGCACTTCGGACAACTCTTCCACCTTCTTACGACTCAGGCAATAAATGATGCCGGACTTTCCCGGATTGTTCTTGATGAATTTTATAATGTCCTTGTCTATATTATTCGTTTTGGGACGTACCTCGTAATAGAGATTGGGACGATTGAAGGACGACTTGAACACTTTCGCATTGGTCATGCCCAGATTTTTCTGAATGTCATGCTGTACCTTGGGAGTAGCCGTGGCTGTCAGAGCTATCAAAGGAGCCTTTCCGATTTCATTAATAATGGGACGGATACGACGATATTCAGGACGGAAATCGTGTCCCCATTCCGAGATGCAATGTGCTTCGTCCACTGCATAGAACGATATCTTCACCGTTCTCAGAAATTCTATATATTCATCTTTTGTCAATGACTCTGGAGCGACATAAAGCAATTTGGTCTTCCCACTCAAAATATCCGATTTCACCTGATCAATGGCAGTCTTATTGAGAGAAGAATTAATGAAGTGTGCCACTCCGTCTTCTTCACTAAAATTACGCATGGCATCCACCTGATTCTTCATCAACGCAATCAAAGGAGAAATGACAATGGCTGTCCCCTCCATTAGCAATGAAGGCAACTGGTAACACAACGATTTTCCACCACCGGTGGGCATCAGTACAAACGTATCGTTACCAGCCAGCAGATTTCGGATGATGGCCTCTTGATTCCCCTTGAATGTATCGAACCCGAAGTATTTCTTCAGTTGACCTGTCAAATTGTTCTTCTTCTCTGCCATGTTTCTAAATTAGAATGTTGTTTATTAAACGTCCTTTTTTTATCTCTCTCCCTTGAAATTAGATTGTCCCTTTCAAGGGTATTAACAAAGTTATAAACAACTTCTCAATTTCCAAACAAAATACCTCGAATATTTTAGGGGAAAACACTAAAAACACTTCTTTCGCTTCATTTTATACTATTAAGCATTCTGCAATCTAGCAATATTAGCCTTTTCCAACTGATGCTTGGCATAATCCAACGTCACGATAAAAGTTTCTTTCCGCTCAGAAGGAATCTCAAACATGGCATCCATCATGATGGTTTCGACAATAGAACGCAAACCGCGAGCACCAAGCTTGTACTCCATAGCCTTGTCCACAATATATTCGAACACGGTATCTTCGAACTCCAACTTCACGCCGTCCATCTCGAAGAGTTTGACATATTGTTTGATAATGGAGTTCTTGGGCTCCGTCAAGATGGAACGCAAAGCAGTACGATCCAACGGATTCAGATAGGTGAGCACCGGCAGACGACCAATAATTTCAGGAATCAAGCCAAAGGATTTTAAATCCTGAGGAGCAATGTATTGCATCAGATTATTCTTGTCGATGGTAGCCGTATTGCGCACAGCGCTATAACCTACGACATGGGTATTCAGCCGCTGCGCTATCTTCTTCTCGATGCCGTCGAACGCTCCGCCACAAATGAAAAGAATATTCTTGGTATTAACCGGTATCATCTTCTGCTCAGGATGTTTTCGTCCGCCCTGGGGAGGCACGTTGACTACCGAACCTTCGAGCAACTTCAGCAAACCTTGCTGTACTCCTTCACCGCTAACATCACGAGTAATAGACGGATTGTCTCCCTTGCGGGCAATCTTATCAATTTCGTCAATGAACACAATGCCACGCTCGGCTTCAGCTACGTTATAATCAGCCACCTGAAGCAAACGGGTCAGAATGCTTTCAATATCCTCACCCACATAACCCGCCTCGGTCAGCACCGTAGCATCTACAATCGTGAAAGGCACATGCAACAACTTGGCAATGGTACGCGCCAACAGCGTTTTACCTGTACCCGTACTACCCACCATGATAATGTTTGATTTTTCAATTTCCACATCATCACCACTATTTTTCTGCAACAGACGTTTGTAATGGTTATATACAGAAACAGAAAGAAAGCGTTTGGCATCATCTTGCCCAATGACATATTGATCCAAGAAAGCCTTTATCTCCACCGGCTTGGGAAGTTCCTTCAGATTCAATTTCTTAATACCGTCCTTCTGCTTACTTCCCATGGCTTCTTGCGTGATTTCATAAGCCTGTATGGCACAACTGTCGCAGATAAAGCCGTTCATTCCTGTTATCAGAAACCCGACTTCATCTTCCGTGCGACCACAAAAACTGCATCTGTTCTTTGTCCTTTTTGAATCAGCCATACTTACTTCTTAATCAACACTTCATCTACCATGCCATACTCTTTTGCTTCCTGTGCAGTCATCCAATAATCACGATCGGAATCAGCCCATACTTTGTCAAAGGGTGTATGTGAATGGTCGGCTATAATCGTATAGAGTTCTTTCTTCAATTTCTGAATTTCACGAGCCGTAATTTCGATATCTGAAGCCTGCCCCTGTGCTCCTCCCATCGGCTGATGGATCATGACACGCGAATGAGTCAGGGCAGAACGTTTACCTTCAGCCCCGGCCACCAACAATACGGCCGCCATACTGGCTGCCATACCCGTACAGATAGTAGCGACATCGCTGCTGATAAACTGCATCGTATCATAGATACCTAAGCCTGCATACACCGAACCGCCTGGTGAATTAATATAGATAGAGATGTCCTTACCCGGGTCTACCGAATCCAGATAAAGCAACTGTGCCTGGAGGGTATTAGCCGTATAATCGTCGATCTGAGTCCCCAAAAAGATGATGCGGTCCATCATCAGACGGGAAAACACATCGAGCTGGGTAACATTGAGCTGACGCTCCTCCAAGATATAGGGATTCAAATAACCGGCCTGCGACTTAATCACATCGTCCAACACATGGCTGTTCATTCCTAGATGCTTGGTGGCATACTTTCTAAAATCATCCATAATCTTTCTCTTAAATTAAATTGCGGGTGCAAAGAAACAAAAAAGAATAGAGAGAGACAAAAAAATCGGGGATGTTTGAAAAGTTTTTCAAGCATCCCCGATAATAATAATGAGTTAAATTTTATTTAAACATTTTATTAAAGTCAACTGCCGAGATGCTCTTGTGTTCCAACGTTACTTGGAGCTTCACCGCAGCTACCAGCTTCGTCTCTACTACACGGTTTACAAGACCTTCAATGCTTTCTTTCTTTTTCAGCATTTCCTTAGCATAATTGTTCAATAGGTCTTCAGGAACATTCAACATGCCATACATAGCAAACTGTGTACGAGTTGATTCCTTGGCCATGTTTGTAATATCGTCCTGCTCAACCTTGATGTCGTTGGCCTTCACCAGTTGCTCCTTGATCAAATGCCAGGTCAGCTCTTCAATGCTCTTGTCATAGTTTTCTTCCACGGACTTCTCGTCCTTGTCGGCGTTATTAGCCAGCATCACACGCTTCAGCAAAGCATCTGAGAATTCCAGCTTGCCAACCTTCTCCATCAAAACCCTGCGCAAGTCAAGGAGAAATTTGTAGTCGCTATCAGCTACAAACTGCTTGACAATCGCTTCTTTTACTTTAGCGCGGAATTCTTCTTCCGTTTTCACCACATCTTTGCCAAATACCTGGTCGAAGATTTCCTGGTTCAGGTCGCCAGGTACGAAACGGGTGATTTCCTCTACCTGATAGCTGAAGTTGGATTTCACTTCGGCAGCAGCTTCCTTGTCAATCTTCAGCAGCGAAGCCAGTTCGGCAGGATTGCCATTCCATGCAGCATGCGGGTTGAACACAAGTACATCGTTCACCTTCGAATTAACAAAGATAGCCTTCTGCTCATCGTTCTTCATATAAGAAGGCATCATCACAGCACCTTCTACCTGAATGCCGCCTTCCTTCGTGTTGCCCTGCTCGTCTAATTCAGCCAACAGACCTTTCAGCATGTCATTGTCAGCATATACATCTACCTTGTCGTACTTGCCGTTACGCTGTGTATAAGACTTCACCTGGTTGTCCACCATTTCGTCAGTTACTTCGATGTCATAGTAATCCACCTTGTCGGCAGTGCCTACTTCAACCTTGAATTCGGGAGCCAGTGCAATGTCGAACAGGAATTCGAACTCCTCCTGCGTATCAAAGTCGATAGCCGGCTGCTTGTCTTCATTAGGCAACGGCTCACCCAACATGTTCACCTTATTATCTTGTATATACTTATATACAGTTTCAGAAAGCAGCTTGTTCACTTCCTCAGCCAATACCGACTTGCCATACATCTTCTTCACGAGGCTCATCGGAATCATACCTTTACGGAAGCCGGGCATTTGAGCTTTCTGACGGAAAGACTTCAAAGCCTTGTCTACTTTCTCCTGGTAATCTGCTTTCTCAAGCTTTACGGTAAGCAGTGCACTCACCTTGTCAATGTTTTGCAATGAAACGTTCATCGTAACAAATTATTTATTTGATTTATATCATATTTCAAAATCTCAAAAATAGGTGCGCAAAATTAGTGTTATTCTTTCAATTATCAAAAAACGGGAGGCAAATTATTTTTAAGAGAGACATTCCACATTCTTCCGAAACCTTTTCCAATCCGCTACATTTCAACCAGATGCCCCACCTGTTCTCTATATTCCATCATCAAACCGCCCAAAATAAGCACAATCGTCATCGTTTCTTTCTTTTCATTAATAAATTCAATCCTTTAACTGATTTATATACAAATGGATTATCTTTGCAAAGAAAAATCAGTATTCCCCATGAAAAAGACAAGAAACATCGGCTTGCTCATAATAATTTTAGCTGCGAGCCTATGGCAGCTTAACGCTTCTCCGACAACCGACGGATTACCCTTCGTAACAACCGCCACAGTATTTCATCCCACAGACATGCCGGCTTCAGTTCACGGCTTCAGTTCAGGCAACTTCCTCAAATATGGGATGAAAGCTGGAGAAGTATCCAACCTGACCTACTGAACTTTATAAACCATCCATATTCAAACCTTAAAAAGTAGGAATGCTTATGCAAAAGCTATCGTTTACACTCATCGGACTGCTCTTTCTGATGCTAACAAGCCAAGCAGGAACACCCATCAACGGATTACTGGATCGCATTGATACAAACGCCTCCCGTAAATTTGTCATCGAATACATAAAGTCGGATACAGATTTCTTTGAACTCGACCAAAAAGGGAAAAAGGTCGTTATACGCGGAAATAACCATGTAAGTATTGCCACAGGTATCCACTGGTATCTGAAGTATTACGTCGGTATCCACCTGACATGGAACAACATGCATGCCAAGCTGCCGGACGTGCTTCCCTCCGTTACGAAAAAAGAGCGACATGAAACAACACTGAAGCATCGTTACTACCTGAACTACTGTACCCACTCCTACTCCATGGCTTTCTGGGACTGGGAACGATGGCAACAAGAAATAGACTGGATGGCCCTGCATGGCATCAACTTACCTTTAGCCATCACAGGCACGGCCAGCGTGTGGCGAAACGTTCTTACCCGATTAGGCTACAGTACAGACGAGGTGAATAACTTCGTGGCCGGCCCGGCTTTCCAAGCCTGGTGGCTGATGAACAACTTGGAGGCCTGGGGAGGTCCCAATACATCCAACTGGTACGAGAAACAGGAAGAATTACAAAAGAAGATACTCAAACGCATGCGAGAGTTCGGCATAGAGCCTGTCTTGCCCGGCTACTCAGGCATGGTGCCCAACAACGCCAAAGAAAAGTTGGGCCTGAATGTAGCTGAGCCAGGTCTGTGGTGCGGTTATCGGCGCCCTGCCATCCTGCAACCTACCGACCGGCAGTTCCAACACATAGCCGATCTCTATTACGAAGAACTAACTAAACTTTACGGAAAAGCCAACTACTATAGCATGGATCCCTTCCACGAAGGAGGCAGTGTAACGGGTGTAGACCTCAATGCAGCCGGGAAAGCCATCCACGCCGCCATGAAAAGGGTCAACCCGAAAGCCGTATGGGTGGCCCAAGCCTGGCAACAGTGCCCTTATGAAGAGATGATAGCCAATCTGCCCGCAGGCGATCTGATTGTGCTCGACCTATACTCAGAAAGCCGTCCACAATGGGGCGACCCGTCCTCGACATGGTATCGTAAGAATGGCTTCGGAGCGCACGATTGGCTTTACTGCATGTTGCTCAATTACGGTGGCAATGTGGGATTGCACGGCAAAATGACACATGTCATCAACGAGTTCTATAAAGCTCGGAACAGCCGCTTTGGCCAGACATTGAAAGGCGTAGGCCTGACGATGGAAGGAATCGAGAACAACCCTGTGATGTACGAATTACTGTGTGAATTGCCTTGGCGCACATCTCCCTTTACCGGCAACGAATGGCTAAAAGATTACATCCAGGCACGCTACGGAAAAAGTGATCCACAAATCGAGGAAGCATGGGAACTGTTACGAACCAGCATCTACAACTGCCCTCCCTCTTCTACCCAGCAAGGCACACACGAATCCATTTTCTGCGCACGTCCTTCGCTCAAGGCTTATCAGGCTTCCAGCTGGTCGGAAATGAAAGACTATTATAAGCCGGAGGATGTTATCAAAGCCGCCGGATTGATGATAGAAGCCGCTCCCCGCTTCAAGGGCAACAACAACTTTGAATACGATCTGATAGGCATCGTGCGTCAAGCCGTAGCCGAAAAAGGCCGATTGGTCTATTCCGTCGTGACAAGTGCCTATCTCGCTGGAGAAAAGGAATTGTTCAAGACCGCTTCCTCCTGTTTCCTCCACCTGATAGAGCTACAGGACAGCCTATTGGCCACACGCGATGAGTTCCGTTTAGGGAAATGGATTGGAATGGCCCGGAATATGGGCAACACAGACACCGAAAAAGACTGGCTGGAATGGAACGCCCGCGTACAGATTACTACGTGGGGCAATCGGCAGGCAGCTGATGCAGGAGGCCTGAGAGATTATGCTCATAAGGAATGGAACGGGCTGCTGAAAGATTTCTACTACCTGCGCTGGAAAATCTATTTTGATTATTTGGAAGCCAAGTTGAACGGACAGGAGCCTGAAAATATAGACTTCTATACAATAGAAGAAGCTTGGACACAGAAACATAATTCTTATCCGCAGGAAGCTGAAGAAGGAGACGCCATTCGCAGAGCACAAACCATTTACAGGAAAATTTTCCACTAACAAAGAATTAGGCACAGGTCATACGAACGACCATAAAAAAGGAGGACAACAAACATCCTCCCTTTTTTATCAGCTATCTTGTCTTTATAGCTCCCAAATCACTTTGGAAATAATCCGAGAAGGGCTCAAAATAGTCCTGTCACACCAAGTAGCAGATTATCAATAAAATAGTGCGACACCTTAGGGCCTTTGGTAAACATTTCCGTGAAAAATAAAAAATACCTTGCCTTTAAAGGCAGCCTATTTTTTATTTTATTTCAAAAAAGTTTGCACAGCTGCTGTCACTGTCGCAGCAACCGACTGTATATCAATAAATTGGTGTGACAGGACTGTTTTACTCGTACCAAAAACTCGTTTTTCTTCCTCTTTTTTTCACGGGCAGATTTTTCCGTCTTGACGCCGTGCTTGCTGACCCCCTGACGAAGTGCTTCGTCTCCTCCTCAGAAAGCACTGCATGACACCCTCACGCAGCACTGCGTCGGGACTTCAGGAAGTGCTACCTGACTGCATAAGGGAATGGAAAATTTGTTACAAATTTATTGCCGGCTATCGCAGCCTGCTGTTGCTTTGAAAAGGAACCCGCCATTGAAGTGAACTTTATCAAGGACGGGCAACCGGCTATCTTTTGATTTATGTCGAACTCACGTTATGTAGAAAAAGAGAGGATTTACTTTTCTTCAAATCCAAACTGTTTAAAGTAAACTTTCTGTTCCTGTCCGGTCATATTGGTCAGACGGATTTTTTGTACATTCCGTCCTTCTACATCTGCCTTATAAAGAGTCTTTCCATTAGCATGTTGAAGGGGGATTTCTTCCCATCTTTGTCCATCAGCAGTCATTTCCAAACGAATAAGCTTGGGAGCATCGACTATACCGAAATCGACAGTGAGACTCTTCAGCGTACAAATCTGCTCCATCATCAACAAAGCCTCGCCTCCTGCCTGCCAGCGAATCACTTCGTTAGAAGGAGACACATTACCCATCTTCCCTTTACGCAATACCGGCAAGGCTGCCAACTGAGGCACATCGCTGCTCCAGGTATATGGCATATAAACCGCACGTGTATCCAATGTAGCCTGATAAGCCTGATTATAAAGTCCGACACTTGCCTTAAACAAAGCATAGAACGTAGGAAGAAGTATCCTGCTTCCACTCTTTACTCCAGGCTGATAGGGATTCTGGTTGTAAGAAGTATCGACCTTATACATCAGAAGCTGTAAGGATTTTGCATGTTCATAAGCCGTTTCAAAGCCGGATTTGTCTGTCACGGCTCGACGCATCATTTGCAGAACAGCCTCACCATATTGTCCCACCAGTTTGAACTGCATGAGCCAAGGCTTCATTTCGGCAATCAATGGTTGGTTTTCCTGAGATACAGACAATATATCGGACGCAGCGACAATCTTCCGACACTCCTCGCTAACCTGATACCAAGCATCTTCGTCAATAACATGCTGCTTTTCATAGGTAGAGCGCAAAGTTTCCAAAGCAGGTTGCAAAGCAACTGATTCATCGCGTCGAAAACGATGCCCGTTAGCTCCTAAATCAGAATTGTGAGCGGCAAAGGTTTCCAAATATGCTGCATGATGGGGCATCAAATCCATAACAGCTCGTTTCCACGATGCGTCGCTGTCATAGTCGGACAGATTCCAGGCATAATCGGCCACACTATACAAAGCTATTTTGGATGCTTCAGCATGTTCCATGGGATTAGAAACAAAACCTTCCATTTCGTCCTTAATATCAAGTGCATTGCCATAGACAGGCCCCATAAGCAGATGGTCACGTACATAATCGGACACAGGGAAGTTCCACCAGATGTAAGCCTTACGTTTCAGAAGCGGATTGATAAAATCCATCGTTTCACGGTCAATGGTAGCAATTACACTGTTTCCTGTCCACATTATTTGAATACCCCTATTCAGTTTTTCTCCCAAAGTAGTCAGATAGCCACCCTTCACGTTAGACCAGGCCTTATTATACTCCGTAGGACACATAATGAGTGGCTCCACATCGCCTTTCACCTTTACAAAATAATCATCCAGGTAATTCAATAAGTCTGCCTGTTTGTCAGCCTTCGTGCCTTCTCCCGAAATATCATCGAAAAATACGGCAAAACCTCGTACACCCAGCTGATACATCTTTTCGAACTTATTTAGCAGGTTCTGACGGTCTTCGTCGTTCCACTTGATGTCTTGTCCCGGATGGATGGCCCAATAAAAAATGACATTGTTCTCTTTTGCCTTGTTCACCAATTCCTTTAATTGAGCAGCATCATGTTCAGGATAAGGTTTACGCCAGTTTGGGGTACTGTGATAAGGATCATCCTTCGGACCATAAAGATATACATTCATCTTATTACGACCGTAGAACTCCAATTGGCGCAAACGGGCTTCATGACTCCAAGGCGTACCGTAAAAACCTTCGACCACCCCACGATAAGGAATATCAGGGTAATCCGTCACTTCAACCAGAGGTAGTTTAGGCAAGGTCAGCAGTTGTGACAAAGTCTGTACACCGTAATAGGCACCACGAGCATCTGCACCGGCAATTACAATCTCGTTCTTACTTACTTTCAGATAATAACCTTCGGCCTTGGAAGGTATCAGATGGACATACCTACGTATATTCTTATCCCCTTTTACACCCACAGTTATTCGAAAAGCAGCCTTTGCTTGCCGATCAGGTAGCAACGTACCGAGCAGACGAACAGCATCAGAAGCCGCCCCTTCGGTATCAGCCGAGAAGCTATAGGCATCTGGCAAGACAATGCTGTCTTGAAGGGCTTCATACACTTGGGGAGTGGGTTGCAGATGGAATTCCTGAGCGGAAAGCATTCCTAATGATAAACATCCAACCCAAACAGAACATAAAAGTTTTCTTTTCATAGCAGTTTGATATTAATTGCTGCAAAAATACATGATTTCTGAATATAAGCAAACTCAGGATATTATTTTATCACTTTCTTCAACTTCTATAGAAACTTCATTTGATATTGATAGATTTCTCTATAGCCGGTAGGATTATTGAGGCGAACATCCCGTCCAATCCTCCAACTGACACCGACTTGCATTACGGTTCTCGTTTTATACACACAACCTGTAACCATCAGATTCCCGTGTCAGTCATCAGTGCAGGTATGGGCCATACATCGGAGCGCACGACACAGATTTATCTGACCATGTTAGAAAATTCGGTGATAGACAATGCAAACAGGGGAATCCTGGAGTCGCTGCGTTGTGTCCTCTCTTCGTAAGAGTGAATACAAACGGACGTGCAAAAGTACGACTTTAATTTCATCCGCCAAACAAAATACAATAATATTTTCTCTAAAAATACCCCCCCCCGAAAGGCAAATCATTGGTTTACAGATGTTTGATGCATTAAAATGCAAAAAGGACAGAATGCACTATTGTCTGTTCTTCAATTCCCACCCCGTCCGGTTTCCCTGTCCGTGACGGGGTGTGGGTTGTACATAACGTTATAAGAATTGTACAAATCGTTGGTTTATGCTGTTGCATTGCAAAGCAAACCAATCTGTTACAAAAATGTCTTCACTCTTACGAAGAGAGCACACAGACGGGCCGGATTCACGGCTTTATACCGGGAGCAAGCGGATATAGTCACAAGCCGGTGTGTCGGAGCGTGCACAGGTGCATCGCAGGCGGCCGAATCCGAAGTGCATCGTCGGGGAAACGGGTGTCCCGGCGGTGAAAGAGAAGAAACACCCTTTTCAGAATAAAGAAGAAAAAACACTTGAGTTAAAAATATCCTTCCCTCTCTCACTATGGAGCATACACCGGTTCAACAGGACAGGCAGCCGCACTGGTACGCGATGTCGATATATCGCAATTTGGTATCTCCCATCAGAACAATCTGTGAGCGCGACGGCATGGAAACCTACCGGCCGATGCGGATAGCCGAGACCTTCACGGACAACGGGCTGGAATACGGCGAGAAACCGCTGGTTCCGAACCTGCTGTTCGTGAAGGCACCCTGCGAGTATGTCCTGGGGCTGAAACAGATGACGCGGAACCGGGGCATGGCCTACTGCCATCCGGGGACGAACTGTCCCGCACCTATCTGGGACAAGACGATGGAGATGTTCATGTCCGTCGTGAAATGTGGGGCGCGGAGACTGGAAGCCGTGGACTTTCCCATCGACAAGGGCGACAGGGTGCGTGTGACAGAGGGCATCTTCAAAGGGGCGGAAGGATATATCCGGCGGGTGCACGGGACGAAGCTGCTGGTCGTCGCCATCGAAGGGGTCGTCGCCGTCGCCGTTTCGCACATCCCCCGCCAGTGGCTCGAACGCATCGGGCCGCCGAGGCCGCAGAACGATTATCCACAAGACGGGCAATCATGGAGCCAACGAGTATAGCGCAGACACACGCCGGACTGACGGCAGAAATAACTTGGGTGCAGTCCATCCCCCTGACGGACGCCTTGTCGGACAATGCCATAGCGTCGCTGATGAAAATCTACGCCGCCCTGCACAATCTGGTCGTCACGTGCAGTCCGGACGACACTTACGGCGACCGCAGGATATACGGGGCGGCCATCGACCGCCTGTACCGCATCTGCCGGCGCCGTTGTTCAAAAAGATACTCCTTCGCACGGCGCAGCCGCATGATGTCGGTACTGTACGATTCGCTGTACGGTACCTGTCGGGATCCCGGTTCCGACAAGGTGGAAGGCTACTGCAAATACGGAACCGACATTATCTCGACATGGTTCGGGCGGTATGCGATGACAACCGCTGCACAGGGACTGGAATACGATGTGCTTCGCAATATTGCCTATGGGTACTATCCGGTACCGGAGGAGGACAGGGACGACAAGGTATTCCGATACTTTGCCGGACGCGTTGCGGCGTGGACGGCTGAGTTGGACGGACACGAGGAGTGGACGGATATCTCGGAGGGCGAAGCCCTGCAGCGGGTGGATATTCTGTGCCGCAACTCCTACATGTTCCTGGACGGGACGCATGACCGGCAGATCGAGCGGTTGTACAACCGCTATTACACGCGGATTACAGGACGGCTCGCAGCACAGGCCGACATGACGGTTGACGACTGCCGGACGCTGGCTTTGCTCTACGAGCTGGCGATGTACTGCATGCCGTGCGGGGACGGTTATGACAAGGCGGCGTATATCGTGCAACTTGCACAGGACAAAATGCGCACGCTGCCGGAAGACAGCGATGCACAGTTGGTTTGCCGGGCTGTCTGCATCGACCGGCTGTGTATGCGGAAGGGACAGGAAATCCAGGAGTAAATCTTCGGTAATATCGCATAATTGCAAAAGCAACGACAAGCAGCCTGTCGGCAGATATAAATGACTGCTGCAATGGGGTGCGGAGTTTACGCGATACCATTCCATAATTGAAATTCGATTTCATTTCATGATTCAAGAAACGAAGGCCATTGCTCAACCACCCCAAGAGCGGATTGTGGTAAAGCGGAAGCCGGTGTACGAATTCGTCAAGAGAGCGTTTGACATCGTCGTTTCGCTGATATGTCTGACTGTAGGATTGCCGGTTTACCTCATCATTGCGCTGGCGGTAATTTTCGACGACTTCGGGAATCCGCTGTTCGTACAGGAACGGGTAGGGAAAGACGGCAGAGTGTTTAGAATGGTAAAGTTTCGCACTATGCGCAAGGATGCCGAGCGGATGAAAGGGCTACTCACCGCATTCAACGAATACCACTCCGTTCATTTCAAGATGGAGGATGACCCGCGCATTACGAGAATAGGGCGATTTTTAAGAAAGACAAGTCTCGACGAGACACCGCAGGCACTCAACCTTCTCACCGGCAGCATGACCATTATCGGTCCGCGGGCATTCATACCGTCGGAACAAGCCCAATTGCCATTGGACAGGCTACAGGTGAAGCCGGGACTGAGCTGCTACTGGCAGATAACGGACACGACGAAGATGAGTTACGACGAACAGCTCGAACTGGATTACAGATATATACGCGAACGCGGAATAAGAACTGACATCAAACTTATCTGGAAAACGATAAAACATATTTTCAAAGAAGGAAATTGCTGATGATTATTACCAAGACCCCTTTCCGCATGTCATTTTTCGGCGGAGGAACGGATCTGCCGGACTTTTTTAACGTTCACGGCGGAGCAGTGTTATCGACGACATTCGATAAATACTGTTATGTTACCGTGCGCCATCTGCCGCGGTTCTTCGACTATTCCTCTGAACTATGCTATGCGCAGACAGAGCGTGTTACCGAAGTCGAACAAATCCAGCATCCTGCTATCCGCAATGCGATGAGAATGTTGGACATGCACGAGATACGCCTTACCTACGAGTCCGATCTTCCCGCACGTTCCGGGCTTGGAACGTCATCGTCATTTGCTGTCGGAATGCTGAATGCGTTTCACTCCCTGAAAGGGAAATACAAGGACAAGAGAAGTCTTGCCGACGAGGCGATATATCTTGAACGGACGCTATGCGGGGAAGCGGGCGGTTGGCAGGATCAGATAGCCTCATCGTTCGGGGGATTCAACCGTATCGACTTCAACGCAAACGACTATGAAGTACGTCCCGTCATCATTTCGCCGGAGCGGAAGAGCGCACTTAATGCCAATCTCGTAATGTTTTTCACGGGCTTCACGCGGTTCTCATCCGTCGTGCAGGCTGCTAATGCCAAGGAGCGAGCCGACAGAACCGCGCAGCTGAAGGAGATGCTGTCGCTCGTCGATGAGGCGGAACACATACTGACGGACAAGCATACCGACCTTGATGACTTCGGACGGCTGTTGGACCATACGTGGCGATTGAAGCGACAGATCGGAGCGGCCACCTCGACGGACAGCATAGATGCGCTGTATGCAAAAGGGATAGCGGCAGGCGCACTCGGAGGAAAACTGTTAGGAGCGGGCGGCGGAGGATTCCTGCTGTTCTATGTGCGACCCGAACACCGCGCAAAGGTCATGGAGGCGATGAAAGGCCTTTTGCACGTGCCGTTCACGTTCGAGGACGGCGGGACAAGTGTCATCTACTATTCACCGGAAAGTTACACGCCGTGTATAAAATGAAAGCCGTTATCATGTCCGGCGGACGGGGTACGCGCATATCGGACATATTCCCCGATATTCCGAAGCCGCTTATCCCGATCTGCGGCAAGCCGGTGTTGGAGCATGAGATTACGTGCCTGCGCGAGCAGGGATTTACCGACCTAATCCTGACCGTCAGCCATATGGCGGACAAGATAATCGCTTATTTCGGCGACGGCAGCCGGTTAGGTGCACATATCGAGTATTTCGTCGAGGAGGAGCCGCTCGGGAACGCGGGAGCGCTGTTCCGGTTAAAGGACAAACTCACCGAGGATTTTCTGCTGCTCAATGCCGATTCGGTATTCAACATAGATTTCAAGCGATTTGCATCGTTTCATAAAGAACGCGGCGGACTTGCGACGCTGTTTACTCATCCGAATGACCATCCGTATGATAGCGGACTGATTATTGCAGATGATGACAAATCCGTCCAAAGATGGCTCGCCAAAGAGGACAAACGCCCCGAATTTTACAAAAACAGGGTCAACGCCGGATTGCACATCCTTTCACCGGATTTACTAAAAAATGAAATCAACTTATCTAAAATAGATTTAGACAGACACCTACTGAAGCCTCTCGCAGGGACGGGCAAGATGTTCTGCTACGACAGCCCGGAATATGTCAAGGATATGGGTACGCCGGAGCGTTATGAAGCCGTCATGCGGGACTTTGAGAGCGGCAGGGTGTATGCGGGAAATCTGCGGAACAGTCAGAAGGCGATCTTCCTCGACCGCGACGGAACGATAAACAAATACGTCGGCTTCTTGAGAAACATAGACGATTTTGCGCTGCTGCCGACGGTCTGCGAGGCGATAAAGCAAATCAACCGTTCGGGCTATCTCGCGATCGTCGTAACGAACCAGCCTGTCATCGCCCGCGGTGATGTAACGTTTAACGAACTTAACGAAATCCACAATAAAATGGAGACCCTGCTCGGCCATGAGGGCGCCTATCTCGACGGCATCTATTTCTGTCCGCATCATCCCGACAGCGGCTTCGAGGGCGAAGTCAAAGAACTGAAATTCGACTGTGCCTGCCGCAAGCCGAAGCCCGGTATGCTGTTGCAAGCGGCAAAGGACTTTAACATCGACCTCCGGCAGTCGTGGATAATCGGCGACGGCGAACACGACGAAAAAGCAGGTGAAGCCGCGGGCTGCCGGACGAAAAGGATTCCGACCGACGGAGATTTATATGAAGCCGTCAAAGAAATTTTGGAGAATACCCATGAACGATAAAGTACGGGCACACCTCGGCACGCTGATGCAGCGCTATCCGCAATTGGCGGTATGCAGGGCAGACATCGCCGAAGCCTACGAACTGTTGGCGGAGTGCTTCGGGCATGGCGGCAAACTGCTGATTGCCGGCAACGGCGGCTCGGCGGCAGACAGCGAACATATCGTCGGCGAGTTGATGAAAGGTTTCAAAAGCCCGCGAAAATTACCACAGGCGTATGCGGACAAGCTCATAGCCATCCATCCTGAACTTGGAGAAACGCTTGCAGGGAATTTGCAGGGCGCACTTCCCGCCATAGCCTTAGACGGACATCCGGCGCTCTCGACTGCCTATCAAAATGACTGCGAGCCGCTGCTGTGCTTCGCCCAACAGGTCAACGGCTACGGCAGCGCGGGCGATGTGTTTCTCGGAATTTCCACGAGCGGCAACAGCAAAAACGTGCTTTACGCCGCCGTTACGGCAAAAGCAAAAGGCATGAAAGTCATCGGGCTGACCGGACAAAAGGAGAGTCGGCTCGGCGAAATGGCAGACGTGTGTATAAGGGTGCCGGAAACCGAGACGTATATGGTTCAGGAGCTGCATTTGCCGGTATATCATTGTTTGTGCTTGATGTTGGAAGATAAATTTTTCGGATTACGGTGATATTATGGGAAAAATACCTTTACTCAATACATATGTAAATAATTTGAAAATGTCCGAAACGATTGAAAACATCGAAAAAATGATAGTAAACAATAAAAAAGCGTATGTTGTTGCGGTAAATGTAGATGTGATAATGAAAATCGAACAGGACAGGTATTTAAAAGAAATATCCGATAATGCAGATATGGTACTTGTTGACGGAAAACCATTGGTATGGATATCAAAATTATATAAAAGACCTGTTTGTCAGAAAATATCCGGGTCTGATCTGGTGCCGATGTTATGTGAAACGGCAGAACGTAAGGGTTATTCTATCTATATTATAGGTGGCAAAGAGGGCGTAGCAGAAAATGCCAAAATAAAACTGGAGCAAAAGCATAAAAATATAAAAATCGTAGGTACATATTCTCCGCCACTTGAATTTGAAAAAGACAAAAACGAAATAGATAAAATAAATAAAATGATATCTGATGTATCGCCTGATTTGTTAATAGCTTGTTTCGGTTGCCCCAAACAAGAGAAATGGGTCTATGAAAATTATAAAAATTACGATGCAATAGTTTCTATATGCGCCGGGGCAACAATAGATTTCCTTGCAGGAAATATTTCAAGAGCTCCAAAATGGGTAAGCAATTGTGGTTTTGAATGGTTTTATAGGTTTTTACAGGAACCTAAGCGAATGTTTAAAAGATATTTTGTGGATGATCTAAGAATCATAAAATTGGTCTGGAAATATAAGAAAATAAAGGATGTGCAAATATGACCCAATATGCTTTTAATGGTTTATTGTTTTCTCAGCGTCAAACCGGTGTAATGAGATATACAAAAGAAATTCTTAAAGAATTGGATATGATGGTCAAGCCGGGTGAATTCAAGTTAATTGTACCGGAATATGCTACATACATCCCTAAACTTAAAAATATCGAAATAGTGAGATGCGGTAAAATAAAGGGATCATTATGGGAGCAGACATGTTTTCCGTTCTATTTAAAAAAGAATAAACTTAAAGGACTGAATTTTAATAATACCTTTCCTTTAATATGTCCAGGGAGTATTTTTATTCATGATATAGCATACAAACTCCATCCTGAGTTTGGAACAACTTTACACGGAAAGATTTCAAACATATATCATAGAGCCGTTTTTAGGATGGCTGCTCTACTAAAAATGCCTATAATGACTGTATCACATTTTTCAAAATATCAACTTATAGATGAATATAAAATTGCCCCGGAAAGGATTACAGTGATAGGAAGTGCATGGCAGCATTTTGATAATATAGATACAGATGATAGCATTTTAACTGATTATGGTTTAGAAAACAAAAAGTATTATTTTTCATTGGGAAGTCTCTCAAAAATGAAAAATACAAGTTGGGTATTTAAAGCAGCAAAAAAAAATCTGAACGATATATTTGTGCTTGCGGGAGCCAAATCTATGGCAGATAATGAAACATATGATATAAGCTCAAATGTTAAAATATTAGGATACGTCAGTGATGAACAGATAAAATCTCTTATTAAACATTGTAAAGCATTTATATATCCTTCAATATATGACGGATTTGGCTTGCCGCCACTTGAGGCATTAAGTCAAGGAGTTCCTGTTATTTGCTCAAACGCTGCCTGCTTGCCAGAAATATATGGCAACAGTGTTCATTATATAGACCCATATGACACAGATGTTGATTTGGACAATATACTTTCTCAGTATATTGACAAACCGGAGGCAGTTCTTAAAAAATACAGTTGGAAGAAAAGTGCAGAACAACTGTATGAATTATTAAAAAAATAATATTTTCACAAGGCAATTCAGTTTAGTCTTATAAAGCGGAGGATTTTATGTCGTCAGATAAAATAAAAATAGCACAAAAAACTTCATTAGAACTTTTAAAAGCTTTTGTAGATATTTGCAATAAGTATAATCTCAGATATTTTGTAGGCGGCGGAACAATGTTAGGTGCAATACGTCACAAAGGTTTTATTCCATGGGACGATGATGTGGATATTGATATGCCGAGAAAAGATTTTCAACGCTTTTTGGAAATATCAGATGAAGCTGTTAAAGAATATCCGTTTTATGATGTGATTTCTTTTTATAAGGGAAATGATTTTACCATAGATGTGAAGTTTGTAGACAAACGAACTGAAATTTTAGTAATGGATAAATATATACCTAAAAAAACATATATAGGAATGGATATTGTTCCCATAGATGGCGTGCCGGCAAATTCTTTTGTTAGAACAATTCATTTATTTAGATTAAATATTATAAAATGCTTTTATAAGCTCTCAATATTAAAAATGGGCGGGGTTGTTACAAACAAAGCAAAAAAGGGATATAGAGCTTGGTACAAAAAAATGTTGGTTTATGCAGGCACTAAATTTCCAGTTGAAAAGATATTGAAACACAAGTCTTGGGTAAAAAGATTTACCAAAGCTCTTATGAAGTATCCATATGACGATTGTAGAATTGTAGGAACTATGCAATGTGAAATAAGGGAGAAAAACATCTTTCCTATTGAATGGTACGGAAAAGGTACGAAATATCAGTTTGAAGATATCGAGGTCATAGGCGTAGATAACTATGATGCATGGCTCACACAGCTTTACGGTGACTATATGACATTGCCGGATGAGAAGCACCGGGTCAGCCACAATTTTGAGATCATCGACGAGGATCAGCCGGTATGAACATAGCCTTGATACTTTCGGGCGGAACGGGCACCCGCATGGGTCTCGACCTGCCGAAGCAATATCTTGCATTTCGCGGCAGACCGATCCTCAGCTACTCCTTATCGGTTTTCGAGGGCCATCCGCTCATTGACCACATCGTCATAGTAGCAGACAAGCAGTGGCGGAAGGCTATTGACAGGTGGCTGCGCGATGAAGGCATCCAAAAATTTGCGGGCTATGCGGACCCAGGCGAAACAAGGCAGTATTCGATCATCAGCGGTCTTAAGGAAATCGAAAGGCTCGGCGGAGCGGGTAAGGTCATCATTCACGACGCTGCACGCCCGCTCGTTTCGGACAGGCTAATCACGTCCTGCCTTGAAAATCTTGACGGTTGCGACGGCGTTATGCCGGTGCTTCCGGCAAAGGACACTTTCTATCTTTTAGACGAGCAGGGTATGGCTTCAAGGCTGCTTCCGCGCTCGCTTTTGGTGGCGGGGCAGGCTCCCGAAGCGTTTGATTACGGAAAATACTATGCCGCCAATATGTCGTTATCACGAGATGAAGTTTTAAAGATAAACGGCAGCTCCGAGCTTGCACTGAAATGCGGGCTGACAGTCAGAACCGTGCCCGGTAATGAACGGAATATAAAGATAACTACGCCCAACGATCTGACGCTTTTGGAGGCGTATATGGAGGAAGAAAATGAAGGCTCTGGTGCTTGAAGATATAGATAAATTGGTTTATAAAGACATCCCCGATCCGATTATGAAGTCGGGCGAGGTCCTGCTGAAAATAAAGGCGTGCGGGATCTGCTCAAGCGACATTCCGAGGATATATACGACAGGTACATATCACTTTCCCACCGTTCCGGGACATGAATTTTCGGGCGAAATAATCGACTGCGCGCCCGATGTCGACCGTTCTCTTATAGGCAAACGTGCCGCAGTTTTCCCGCTTCTGCCATGCGGAAAATGCGATTCCTGCAAAGAGGAAGAATACGCCCGCTGCTCGAATTATAGCTACTTCGGCTCCCGCTGTGACGGCGCATTTGCCGAGTATATCTCAGTGCCGGTCTGGAATCTCGTTTTATGCTCAGATAAGATCCCTTATACCACCGCCGCAATGTGCGAACCTGCGTCTGTCGCAAAGCACTGTGCCGACGCGGGAAAAATCAAACCCGGCGACACCGTGACCGTCATCGGCACAGGAACGATAGGCCTTATAGCGGCTCTTTGGGCAAAATCACTGGGTGCAAAAAAGGTCATAATTGTCGGAAGGCGCGATGAATCTCTTGACTTCGCTAAGAACGTCGGAATCGTTTGCACTGTAAATTCTGAGAAAGAGAATGCGCTTGAAGATTATCTTAAAATTACGGGAGAAAAAGGTGCCGATGTTGTGCTTGAATGCGTCGGCAGACAGAAAGCTATAAACAATGCGATTATGTATGCAAAAAAAGGCGGCAGGGTAGTGCTGACAGGCAATCCATACGGCGATATAACATTTAAAAAGGACATTTATTGGAAGATCCTCCGCAACGAGCTTACCGTTACCGGAACATGGAATTCAAGTTATAAATCCACGATCAACAATTGGAAAGAGACGATTACGGCGCTTGAGAATGGCAGTCTTGACATCGCAAAACTCATTACTCAAAAATTCAGCCTTAAAGATTACGAGAAAGCCTTAGCGACGGTCAAAGACCCGAAAAAATTTTCCGTAAAAGTCATGTTTGAAATGTGATGAATAGATGTTGAAGGAAGCTAAAATATCTGCATCTATGATGTGTGCAGATTTGGTAAATTTGAGAGAAACCATTCGCATCTTTGAAAAAGTCGGAATTGATTACCTTCATATTGATGTAATGGACGGCGAATTCGTGCCTAACTTCGGGCTGGGTTCGGACTACATCAGGGGGCTTCGCGAGCTTACGAAAATCCCGCTGGACATACATATGATGGTCGCCTCGCCGGAGTACAAATTCAAGTGGGTGGGAATACAAAGCACCGACACCGTATCTATTCACTATGAGAGCACCACGCAAATACAGCGCACGCTCGACTGGCTTGCAGAATTCGGCTGTCGAAGATTTTTGGCAATCAACCCCGCCACGCCGATCTACGTTCTTGAAGAGGTTCTCGATTACATCGACGGAATAAACCTCTTGATGGTCAATCCCGGCTTTGCAGGTCAGAAAATAGTTCCGAGTACCATCAAAAAAGCCGAACGGCTGGTGAAATTCCTGAGCGACCGCGGCAAGCAGCATATTGAAATCGAGGTCGATGGGAATATAACCTTTGAAAATGCAAAGATCCTGCGAAACATAGGTGCAAACATGTTTGTCGCTGGAACGTCGAGCGTATTCAGAGGCAGTATAGATGATTACAGCGATAACATAAGAACTTTAAAGCAGTTTATAATAAAATGACAATCGGAGAAAAATCAATGGGTAAAATACTTACGATCTCAATAGCAGCTTACAATGTTGAACAATATATCGGGCAGGCGCTGGATTCACTGATAGACGAAAGAATAATCGACGATCTTGAGATATTTGTCGTTGACGACGGCGGAACGGACAAGACCCTGGACATCGCGAAGCGTTACGCCGAAAAATACCCGGACTCTATTTTTCCTGTCCATAAAGAAAATGGCGGCTACGGCTCTACCATCAACACGAGCGTTCGATTGGCGACCGGAAAGTATTTCAAGCAGCTGGACGGCGATGATTGGTTTGATAAGGACAATCTGTATCGTTTTGTAGAGCTGCTTAAAACTATTGATGTTGATATGGTGGCTACAGAATCTATTACTTTCAATGTAATAGATAATACTCAAGAAAAATGGAGCACAACAGGTAATTTGAAAGCAGGTGAGTATAATTTTAATGATATTATATTGGGAAATGTTATCAGTATGTATTCCTCAACTTTTAGGACATCCATATTCAAAAACAACAACATAGTAATAACAGAGCACTGTTTTTATACAGATGTAGAATATGCAAGCTTGCCGATACCATATGTAAATAGATTTTATGTTTGCTGTTTTCCTATATACTGCTATAGAGTCGGCAGGGAGGGACAAAGCGTTAGCATAGAAGGTATAAAAAAACATTTTAAAGAACAGCAGAAGGTTTTATTTAATCTTATGCGTATGTATATGAATATAGATAACATCTCAAAAAACAAGCAGAATTTATTGTTAAAAAGGATTGTAATAGAAACAGCAAATCAGTTCAAATATTTGTGTTATCTGCCGATGTCAAAAAGCAGCTATAACGAGATTAAAGATTTTTATAAAAAAGTGAATGAATCCTATCCAGCTATAATACAAATAGTTTTGAAGGAAAAACTTTTTGTAAAACTGTTTGCCTATACCAACGGTTTTGCATACCCGCTGATGAGGTTTATAACTATTTTATACTTGAAAGGTTTGCTCAAGCCGATTTTGAAATTAAAAAGATTGTTGAAGAAGTAATAAAACAATTAAGAAGATTTCCAAACTGCTTCATAGTGGGTATTACTTTTATCGAGCTTTAGATGAAGGATAAAAGATAATACAAGAAGGTTGATGAATAGGAGAGTCAAAACTTGAAACTGAAAAGATTAAGCATTTCATTGAGATATAAACTGACTTGTGAAACAATATATTTGTTTCTGTTTTCAGTGTATTCATTCTTTTATGTAATAGATCAATCGTTATTTAGGTCCTACATACATCCTTTTTTTATATTGATAACTGTGATAGTATGTTTAGGAATGGCATATTTATTTCTGATACGACAAATTTCCTATCTATTGATTAAAAATTTAAGCAGAAAGCAATTCGCTGCATTAATACTGACTTGCGTTATCGTTATAGCATTTATGATTGCTATGATGGCAACAGACAGAAGCTATGTAATGGCTTTCGCCATGTTAATTATCAATGCAGATGTTACCAGCATCAAGAAAATTGTGAAATGCTCGTTTTGGTCAACATTGTTTCCATTGTTAGTAGTGATGACATGTGCAAAACTTGGAATTATTATTAAGGATTATATTTTAATTTCTACTTCCGGTGACAGAGTTGCCCATTGTTTTGGATATTCATATTATTCATCGGTGTCTTATATGGTTTTATATTTAGAAATAGGATATTTATTTTTAAAAGAACGAAATATTAAATGGATAGAAATTCTGGTCTTATCTTTCATCAATTATGAAATCTATCAATTGACTACTACAAGACTACCTTTTTTTCTTTTTTGTGGAGTTCTCATTTTAGATATTCTCCTAATTAAATTTGACTGGCTAAATTTAAATAATCCTTATCTTCGTGTGTTTGTGCCACTTGCTTTTCCAGTTGGATGTCTGTTCACTTACTGGTGTGCAAAAAATTACACCCCTGCAAACATTTTCTGGCGTACAATGAACATACTTTTTTCGAGCAGACTTTCACTTTCTCATTCTGCAATAATGCAATATCCTCCAAAACTTTTTGGGCAGTATATTGAAATGCAAGGTAACAGCATCTATAGTAAAGGGCATTTCTACTTTTATATTGATTCTGGTTTTATGTATTCTATCCTTGCATATGGAATTATTTTCACAGCTTTAGTTGTTTTTATGTATAGCTATCTTTTTTGGTATTCCTGCAAAAAGAATAACAAAGCTCTGTTTATCTGGTGCTTAGCAGTACTTACATTTACAGTCATTAATAATACATGGATTGCTATAACTTATAATCCGATGCTTTTGTGCTTCTATACCGTACTGAAGGAACAGAAAGCCAAGAAGTTTTCGCTCGTATGAGGAAATTATGTCACAACCAAGCGTAAAGAAGAATTACATATACCGTACTCTTTATGAGATCCTTGTCCTGATAACGCCGTTTATAACAACACCGTATGTGTCTCGTGTTTTGGGAGCAGATGGGGTGGGTATTTATAGCTACACGTCCTCGATCATAACATATTTCACGCTGTTTGCCGCTATTGGAACGGCATCCTACGGTGCAAGGGAAATCGCACAGCATCGGGACGACAGGCAGCAATCGAGCAAGCTGTTTTGGGAAATCGAATTGATGACGGTTGGAACGACAGCAATATGTCTGATAGCATGGTGCGCTGTGATCTTGTTCAGCAAACAGTACCGACTCTATTTCATCGCTCTAACCCCCGTTCTGCTCGGCACCATGTTCGATATATCATGGTACTTTACAGGACTTGAACGGATAAAAAATATTGTCATTTGCAATTCTTTTTGTAGAATCGCCGGAATCATTTTGCTATTTGCTTTTGTAAAGCAGCGAGAAGATTTAGTACTCTATGTTGTGATCAATTCAATGGTCACTATGTTGGGCAATCTCTCTATGTGGATTTACCTTCTCAAAATGCTTGCAAAAGTTGATATACGGACATTGACTTTTAAGAAACATTTTAAGGAGACACTGATTTATTTTGTCCCGACTATCGCGACTTCAATATATACCGTTCTTGACAAAACCCTGATTGGGGCAATTACCCATGATACATATCAGAACGGCTATTACGAGCAGGCAAACAAAATTATGCGAATGACCTATACCGTATCTTTTGTCGCGATCAATAGCGTGATGAGTGCGCGTATATCTTACCTGTTTGCTGAAAAGAAGTACGGTGAGATAAAGAATCGTATTCGCAAAACAATGGATTTTATATTTTTAATCGGATTTGGATGCACCTTTGGTGTGATCGGGGTAGCTGGCAGATTTGTTCCCGCTTTCTTTGGCTCAGGCTATGAACCTGTCGTAAATCTATTGTATTATATGTCGCCGTTAATCATTATTGTGGGGGTAAGTAATTGTCTTGGCGCAAATTATTTCACACCAAGCGGTCAGAGAGCGCGCAGTGCAAGGGTTATAGTTTTGGGATCGGTTGTAAATATGATCTTGAATCTTTCGCTAATACCTTTTATCGGGGCAACCGGGGCAGTAATTGCATCTATTATTGCAGAAGCGGTCATATCCGTGCTTTACGTTCATATGAGCGGTGAATATATGTCAGGAACGATATTATTAAAGTTGAGCTGGAAAAGGATATTAAGCGGACTTATTATGCTGATATTGGTTTCGATTCTCGGAAAATATTTGCCATACGGGAATTTTGTTGTATCAGCAATTCAAGTCGTTGCTGGCGTTGCAATATATTTCGGATTACTGCTTCTTATGAAAGATAATATGTTGCGAGAACTGATAGCTTTGGGAATATTAAAAAGAGGAGGTAAAAAAGATGCTGCCGATTAAACTGGAACTACCTGAGCATTTTTTGGATGAAGAAGTGAGATACGGTTACACGGTCACGGAGAAAATGAAAAAAGTATGGGCGGTCGAACTTGATCTTCTAAATGAGTTTCAAAAGGTATGTAATCAGTATAATTTGAAGTATTATGCGATTGCAGGTACTCTTTTGGGTGCGGTTCGTCATCAAGGCTTTATACCTTGGGATGATGATGTTGATGTCGTTATGTTTAGAGAAGATTACGACAAATTGATTTCTATTGCATCGAGCGTCTTTTCAGCACCGTATGATTTTATGGCATCAGGTAAAATCGAGCACTTTTTCAGAGGACACGCCCAATTGCGTAATCGTATGACAACTGGAATTTTGCCTTCAGAATTAAAGCAGAAGTTTAGCTATAATCAGGGTATATGGATTGATATTTTCCCACTTGATGGTGTTCCTGAGGAGAACAAGAAAGAACGATTTACATATTTAAAACTGAGATTAATGTCTAAATGTTTAATGAATAGGAGAAGTAAGATTCACAAGCGGTTTTTAGGCAAATTATTGCATATGTATCTTTTGCTTTGGGAGAAGATCACAGGGGACAATTTTCAGCGTGCTCATGATAGATATGAAGCTAAGTGCCGAAAAATGTCTAATAAATATAATGAATTTATTTCACCTATCGAGTTTATCAACCCTCCTTGGAATAAAAATATCTGGAAGAAATCAAACTTTAAGCAATCCATTGAGATGCCGTTTGAGTTCATGAGTCTATCTGTGCCGAAGGGTTATGACAACATTTTACGTACAAATTATGGAGATTACATGAAACCGACACAAGTTAATTCCTTGCATGGTGAAACCATAATGGATCCAGAAAAATCTTATACGGAGTATTTAGCTAAAATTTAAAATAGTAAATACATCTATCTCATCTATGCCGTCTCTATGGTGCCACTTTCGCCCAGCAGGCTCATGCCGCAGGTAAAACCGTTCTCGTCATCAATAAACACCCCAATATCTGCGCAACGTATACACCGAGCGAGTCGAATGCATCAACGTCCATAAATATGGTGCGCATATCTTTCACACGAACAACAAAGCCGTGTGGAACTACCTCAACCAATTCGCCAAATTCAACTGCTTCACAAACTCGCTGGTCACGAACTACAAGGGCGAACTCTAACGAGTCCGCAGAATCTGGAAGAAACAGGTAATCTCGCTCGTCGGCACCAACATCTATCAAAAGCTCGTCAAAGGCTATACCGAAAAGCAGTGGGGACGCGACTGCAAAGACTTACCCTCTTTCATCATAAAGTGTCTGTCTGTGCGGCTCACATTTGACAACAACTACTTCAACGCACTATATTAAGGACTCCAATCGGCGGCTATACGATTATTTAGATTACAAAATCGAGTTGGATAAGCTTATCGAGTCGGTCGTTTACATCGGTTCGATTGCTGTTTATTTGGGTGTAAACTTGGTTAACTAGAATATCGTTCGAGGAGCTTTGAACTCAGAATCTTGGACATCCCGAATTTTAAGGCAACGCCGTCGTCAATTACACTGACAGCGAGACCCCGTGGACGCAGATTCTTGAGCATAAATGGTTTGAATTTGGCAAAAACGAGCGGGGAAATGACCTCCGAAAACCATCATAGGTCGCGAGTACAGCAGTGAGTGGAAGTCCAGCGACGAACCGTATTATCCTGTCAGCGACGAGAAGAATTCGGCACTGTATGCTGAGTACAAAAAGCTTGCAGACACTGAGAAAAATGTTGTTCTCGGCATACGGTTCGCGGTGTATAAATATTATGATATGGATCAGGTTGTGTAAAAATCCCAGCAGGATTTTTCACATAAGAAATAAGCATAGACAAATTAAAGTAGGAGAATAAGGTTGAAACGAACTAAAATCCGAGGAAACTGAAAAAGGTGTAAAAACACAACCGCAGATACTGTGCCGAAAAGAAATGTGATACAAAAGGCTAGTCTGAATCAGCAGACAGCTCGTATTTGAAAATGTAACACGTTCATGAAACATAAATTCAGGCAAAAAGGGCTGAAATATGATTTGTATACATAATAATATAATTTGAGGTGACAGAAATGAGAAATTTGGCTTTGGTAATAGCTGGTGGAATCGGCTCAAGAACGCATCAAGACATTCCGAAACAATTTATTAATGTTCATGATATTCCGGTGATTATATATACACTCGAAGCATTTCAGACTCATCCGCAGATTGATGCGATTGAGGTTGTTTGCTTAGAGGGGTGGCATGATGTTCTCCGAGCGTATGCCAAACAGTTTTCAATCACCAAGTTAGAGAACATTGTAATCGGAGGCGTAACAGGGCAGGATTCTATTCGAAACGGCTTATACGATTTGGCAACACGATATTATGACGATAAGGATATTGTGCTTATTCATGATTCAATCCGTCCAATGGTGAGTGCTGAGGTTATTTCGGACAATATTCGCGTTTGCAGAGAACGTGGAAATGCTACTACAGTAATTCCATGTACGTCAGTTATGCTAACAACAGATGATTCTGTAATATCAGAGGGGCAGATTCCTCGCGATAACCTTAAAATTACGCAAACTCCTCAGGCTTTTTTCCTAAATGAATTGCTTGAGGTTCACAAAAAGGCAATCACGATGGATTTACTCCCGTCAATTTCATCTTGTGCATTATACATTGAAATGGGGAAAAAGGTTTACCTTTCTTTGGGCTCGGAGAAAAACATAAAAATAACAACATCTGAAGATATAGAGATTTTTCAAGCCCTTTTGGAGTCAAAAAGGCCGAACTGGTTGAAAAAATAGAGGAGATATTTGAGTGAAAATTGCAATCAGTAACGATAGGAACGGAATTGATTATAAAAATAGGCTCAAGGCACATCTTGAATCAATAGGTCACACTGTTATAAACTGTGGAACTGATGAGGATTTTCCAGCAGATTATCCGGTTTATGCGGAAAAGGTCGGTAAACTCGTTGCATCCAGAAAGTGTGACCGCGGGGTAGTGATTTGCGCCACCGGAATCGGTATTTGTCTTACGGTCGGCAAAATCAAAGGAATACGTTCAGGAATTGGATATACTGACGATGTCGCAAGGCTGATGCGTCAGCACAATGATGCAAATGTAATTGCCTTTGGACAGGATTATATGACATATGATGAAGTTGAAAGACGTTTGGATATCTTTCTGGCAACGGAATTTCTCGGAGGTTATCATTGCTCCAGAATTCAGCAGATTAAAGATTTGGAAGAGGGAAAGCCTATTTGTCAGACAGAGATTATAAACAAGATAAATTCGCATATGAAAGGGAAATAGCTATGAGAAAAATTACGGTTGCAGATTATTTAGTGGAATTTTTAATTACCAACAGTGTTACGGATGTTTTCGGATACCAGGGCGGTATGGTGTGTCATATCTTTGATTCACTTGGTTCGTACAGAGACAAAATACGGTATCATTCTTGCTGCAATGAGCAAGGGGCAGCATTTGCGGCGTGCGGATATGCGCAAGCAACCGGAAAGCTTGGAGTAATTATTACAACGAGCGGTCCCGGTTTTACAAACGCCTTAACAGGTCTTGCAAATGCATGGTTTGATTCAATTCCCGTGATGCTCATATCCGGACAGGTAAATACAAAAGACAAGAAGCGGAGCTATACATTTCGGCAGTACGGTTTTCAGGAAATGCAAACAATCGCAACAGCGCAGAGTATAACTAAGAAATGTTACGAAGTGGACGATAACACGGATGTCCCGGCAGTTATGTATGACGCTTATGTTACAGCTATGGAGGGTCGAAAGGGCCCTGTCTTTTTGGACTTCCCAATCAATATTGAGAGATACGTCATAGATGCAGGCGATGAGCTCTTCGCTATTGAACCTCCCGCGCCAAAGCATTTTGACGCAGCGTCTTATATAGACGAACTGTTAAAAAACAAGAAGCCCACTATTATTGCCGGAGCTGGAATTACGCAGTGCGGTGAACGGGAAACATTCCGTGAGCTTGTAAATCTGCTTAGGATTCCGGTAGTAACGACATTACCGGGCGTTGATTTAATTCCTACCGATTCTCCCTATCACGTTGGGTATTTTGGGGGAACCGGAAGACGTGAGGCGGGTATAGTTCTTAAAAATACGGATTTCGTTCTTTCCATAGGCACGCGTCTATGCAACAAAGCCATCGGATACAATCATGCCGATTTTATTCCTAAAGCAACTAAACTCATTCGCGTGGACATCGATACGTTCGAGTTTGAACGTCAGCTAAAAGGATGTGAGGTGGATATTGAAGCAGATATCAGGTCGTTTTTAGTAAGTGCAACTGCATATGCAAAAATAGCGACAAATAATTATGACCATTCATTATGGGTCGATGCAGTTAATAAAATGAAGAAACTTATGTCTGCGGAGGATATTACTTTTGGAAATACACTTGTGAAACGTTTTAGCGAAATAATGCCCGAAGAAGCAAATATTCTCCTTGATGTGGGAAATAACATGGTATATGGAGCGCAGTCTTCTGTTATCAAAAAGGGAACAAGGGTATTTACTTCTTGCGGATTGGGATCCATGGGTTATGCGATTCCCGCATCGGTCGGCGTAGCAATCGGAAATGATGAAGTGACCTATGCGGTAACAGGCGATGGCGGTGCACAAATGAATATACAGGAACTAAATGTTATTGCGAAAAAGCAGCTGCCGGTTAAGATATTGGTTCTTAATAATCATGCTCTGGGACATATCATACTGTTTCAGGATCACTATTTGGACTGTCGGCGGGTGGCGACGACAGAGATAGGCAATGACTACTATTCGTGCGATTTTTCTGCCATTGGTCAGGCATATGGAATCCGCAGTTATAAGATTAAAGATGTATCGGATTTGGAACGGTATCAGGAAATGCTTGTTGACAAAAAGCCACTTTTATTAGAAGTTGAATTTGGAGACTGTTCTATGCTCCCCAATATACATGGCGGTCTTGATCCATTGACAAATGGTTCGAAGCTTTCTGATGACGTTGTTAATCAAATTAGAAAAATTATAGAGATATAGATTCAAAATCGTATCACAGGACCAAAGACTTGGGATGGAGTGCAGAAACTTGTATTAAAACAGGAATAATAAAAAAACTATCGGCTAAAAGATTTTGCTGAAGACTGGTGATACTCATTATAACAAATCAGCTTAAAATATAGGAGGCTACATGAAATACGATTACTTGATAATAGGCTCCGGCCTTTACGGTGCCATATTTGCCCAACAGGCCCACGCCGCAGAAAAATCAGTTATCGTCATTGACAAGCGCCCGAATATCGCCGGTAACGTTTATACCGAGTGCATGGAGGGAATTAACGTTCACAAATACGGCGCTCATATCTTCCACACGAATAACAAAGCTGTCTGGGACTACGTGAACCGTTTTGCGACCTTCAACCGGTTCACGAATTCGCCCGTCGCGAACTACAAAGGCGAACTCTACTCGCTTCCCTTCAATATGTACACGTTCAATCGTATGTGGGGCGTAACGACGCCCGAAGAAGCGGCGGCAAAGATCAACGAGCAGCGCAAAGCGGCTGGTATTACGAATTCTCAGAATTTAGAAGAGCAAGCTATCTCGCTCGTAGGTACCGACATATACGAAAAGCTGGTCAAGGGCTATACCGAGAAACAGTGGGGACGCGACTGCAAAGACCTGCCTGCGTTTATCATTAAGCGTCTGCCGGTGCGGTTTACGTTCGACAATAACTATTTCAACGCGCTCTATCAGGGCATTCCTGTCGGCGGTTATACAAAGATGGTTGAGAATATGCTCGACGGCATCGAGGTACGGCTCGGCGTGGACTATCTGGAGCATAAAGCCGAGCTGGACAGACTTGCCGGAACCATCGTTTACACCGGCCCGATTGATGCTTATTTTGATTATAAATTAGGTTATCTTGAGTATCGTTCTGTCAGGTTCGAGACAGAGCTTCTCGACATGCCGAACTTCCAGGGCAACGCCGCCGTCAATTACACCGACCGAGAAACTCCATGGACAAGGATCATCGAGCATAAATGGTTCGAGTTCGGCAAGGATGAGCAGGGGAACTACTTGCCTAAAACCGTCATCAGCCGGGAGTACAGCAGCGAGTGGAAGCCAGGCGACGAGCCGTATTATCCGGTGAATGATGAGAAAAACAGCAATCTCTATGCAGAATATAAAAAGCTCGCAGATGCTGAGAAGAATGTCATTTTCGGCGGAAGATTGGCGGAGTATAAGTATTATGACATGGATCAGGTTGTGGCAGCCGCTATGGAGATGAGTAAAAATGCCCGGAGGTGCGAGAAATAGATACCGGCAAAACACCTAAAACCTACAAAAATCTACAACGTGATGGAGTTATTGCTCTGCCATCGGCCGGGAGTACAAAAATACGAAACCATAGTCGGACTACCAGCTAAAAGAGACAAAAAGAAAATACTCCCAAACAACCGGCACGAGCCGAAGCGCTGTTCAAGGAGTATTTCCCCATAGTAATAGTCAACCGGCCAAACCGGTTTTATCATCAAATTTTCACTCAATAAGTGAGCCTCAAACCTGCCTGCAACGTAAAGCTGCAAGGACGTTCCTTGCGGATAGTCTGCACTTTAGAGCCGTCGTCAAAATAATAAGATATACCCGGCTCTACATACAGACCCCATCGTCGGGAAAGATTATACTGGATGCCAAATGCACCCAAAACCGAAAGCTGTACAGGGTCTACTGTCTGTTTTTCGTCCCCTAACTTACCATACACACATTTCTCTACGGCACCACCGGCAGACAAATAAACCGAGAACTTGTGCGTATCGACAAAATTCCAATTGACACGTAACGGGATACCCAAATAATGCAGCTTCTGTTCCAGGCTACTGCCGCCTTTGCCAAAATACAGGTCGGAATACAAATAAGTGTACATCAGTCCGGCCTCTACAGACAGACCATGATTCAAATCTTTCCTGACTGAAAAACCTACACTGACAGGCTGACGATGTTTTGCATCGACCGGATCTTCAGTTCGTTTCAACACATAGGGCATACCGCCCTTGAACGTCAGCTCCTGCTCGCCGGGAATGACTATCACGCCATTAGCGGTTTCACTCAGGTTGACGTTACTGCCCTGTACCCAACCTGTACCGGGCGCAGGATCATCATAAACAAGTTTTTTATCACCGCCGGCGGAAGAACCGCTACGGTTTCCCACAGACAAGCTAAACGCCCACCCGCCATCTGTCTTTTGTGGCCGGCTGATCACACGTGGTTCGTCCAGTCTGGTCTTCTTCGGAGTAGAACGACGCACAGGTTCCTTTTCCACTTCGTTGGAAACGCTCCCATCTTCTGCCCTGAGAGCTTCTACAACAGGCACTGTGGCAATGACATCTTCACGTTCCTCAGTCTCTCTGTTCTCTGTCGCTTCCGATACGGGCAAAACAGCCACCTCCACCGGAATAACTGTTCTGAAATCCCGTGTCCGCGAAGGAACTTCAGACGCTGAAGCCAATTGTTCGTTTTCGGGAACGGGCCCCGGTATCTCATCCGGCCGAGTAACGACAGGCACTTCAACACGCTGTACCTCCTGCCCTACGGGACTTTGAAGCAACCACAGACCGACTGCAGCTACCGCTACCAATGCCGAAGCGGCAGCCGCTACCGGCCATCGGTACATCATCACCGGACGACCTCGACGGGAAACCAAGGCAGGAGCAGCCTTATCCAACTCTCGTTGCAACCTCTCCCAACCACCGGAAGGCAGAGGCTCCGAACAGTCGTCCAGACGTTCCTTTATTTTCTTTAACCACAATTCGTCGTTCATATCTCTAATATAATGTGTTATTCATTCGCTTTCATCCACGCCTTCACCTGTTTTGCCAATGAAGCCTTGGCCCTGGCCAGTTGTGAAGCGGACGAACGTTCGTTTATACCCAATTGGGCCGCAATTTCCTTATGCGACTTGCCTTCCATGACATACAAGTTGAATACTGTACGATAACCTACAGGCAGCCTGCCGATAAATTGCATCAACATTTGCCGGGGAATGGTTTCACAGGCTTCAGGTTCAGGTTCATCGTAAGCCTCAAGAGGAAGATCGTCCAAAGTTGCGCTGTGATTGAGCACATCGTTCTGTCGCAGGTATTGCAGCGCCGTGTTCACCATCACCCGCTCTATCCATGCCCGCAACGAACCTTCGCCACGCCAGGTAAACTTATCAAAGGAAGAGAACAGTTTCAAAAAACCGTCATGCAGCAGGTCTTCAGCTACTTCACGATTGCCCGAATAACGCAGACACAAAGCTAACATACGCCCTGCGTAGCGTTCGTACAATTCCCGACGGGCACGGTTGTCACCCCGCCGACATTGTTCGGCCAACTCTTTTTCTTCCATTCTCCTTACACGTGTTTGTCTATAAAATGCGTTGGACGCAAAAATACTGCATCATCCGAGAAGGAAAATACACTTTTGTTTCTTTAACAAATCGGAATGCAGTATTCTATTTAAAGCAACGTTTATCAGACAAAAAAGCATTAAAAAAACTATATGAACATGATGAAACAAATCCGATCGACTTTTATTGCGTGCATACTTCTGCTATCGGTCATGCCGATATCTCAGTCATGTCTGGACGACGACAAAGACAATCCCCTGTTCACAGTGGGAACTATCAAGACGCTGAGTGACAGTGAAGGAGATTTTTATGTCCTCTTGGATGAAGATAGTAAGCTTTTTCCCGGCGACATTAGCAATTTGCACAGCTACAAGGCAGTAGACGGCCAGCGAGCGTTCGTTTTCTTTGACGAACTACCCGAAGAAATGCCCGGCTATGACTACAATGCAAAAATTCGCTGGATAGAAGACATCCTGACCAAGGATATCTACTTCATGCCTGCCGAAAAAGAAGACAGCATCGGCAATGACAAAATCAACATTACGCAGATATGGCTCACGCGCAAAGACTATCTGAACATTGAATGCCAGTTCATGCACAGTGAAACTCCCGACAAAAAGCATATGCTGAGCTTAGTAGTAAACGAAGCCTCAACAGGTGAAAATGACCAGGCTGGTTATGTGACATTGGAATTCCGCCATAATGCCAACGAAGATTCACAACTCGTACCCGGTTCGGCCATTGTATCTTACAAACTGGACAACATAGCAGACTTATTGGAAGGCAAGGAGGGACTGAATATCCGCGTAAACACTATCTATGAGAACGAAAAGTTCTATCAAGTAAAGTTCAAAGATGCGGCAACCAATGCCACTGCCCGCTCAGGACATCACCCCTCATCGACTTTGGTCAAATAAAGTAAACTCTGAAACCCTCTATACGTGAGTTCGATATAATAAATAATATATTTATCTGATTAATAAGCACATAGTCATAAAAGTATTAAATTTATAGTGTCAAGTTATCACATTTAAACGATTATCACTATGTTTTCAGAGTCTAAAGTTATAGTTTATTGGGAATAAATATCGGATGACCATAAAAAAGGGAGGACAACAAACATCCTGAAAATAATCCGGGAGGGGGCTCAAAATAGTCCTGTCACATCAAGTAGCAGATTATCAATAAATTAGTGCGACACCTTAGTACCTTTGGTAAACATTTCCGCGAAAAAATAAAAAATACCTTGCCTTTAAAGGCAGCCTATTTTTTATTTTATTTCAAAAAAGTTTGCACAGCTCCTGTCACCGTCGCAGTAACCGACTGTATATCAGCAAATTGGTGTGACAGGACTATTTTATTCGTGATAAAACCCCGTTTTTCTTCCTCTTTTTTTCACGGGCAGATTTTTCCGTCCTGACACCGTGCTTGCTGACCCTCTGACGAAGTGCTTCGTCTCCTCCCCAGAAAGCACTGCATGACACCCTCACGCAGCACTGCGTCGGGACTTCAGGAAGTGCTGCGTGGCGGCGGAAGAAAATAGACATTTCACTGCCGATTCATTGTCAGTTATCGCAACCTGTTGTTGTTTTGAAAAGGAACCCGCCATTGAAGCGAACTTTATCAATGACGGGCAACCGGCTATCTTTTGATTTTATGTCGAACTCACGTCTCTATATTATTCAGGCACGGATACCAGACAGTTCACAAGCTGTAGTATCCGTGCCTTTTTTATTTAGGACGACAATAGAATTCCTACTGTCATTCATCAACCACCGTATCGTGTTGCTCTATTTTGCGGTCGTCAATACTTAGCCATGCATAGAAAATGTAGGCCAACACAAACGGTACCAGAATGGAAACATAAGCCATAGTTCGCAGAGTAAATTCACTGGAGCTGCTATTTTGCAAGGTGAGCGAACTTTGCAGGTCGACCGTCGAAGGATAGTAAGCCGTATTGTTATAACCCGCTATCAATAAAAGAGATAATACCGTCAGCACCGTGCCGATGCCTGCAAACCAAATGCCCTTATCGAAGCCCTTCTTCCACAACGTGCGACCGATACCCCAAAGCACACTGACCACGCCCGCCAAAAACAGCGCCAACACCACCGGCATATCGAGGAAATTCGTCAGATATTTGTAGGGTTCCATATATACAAGCCCTGTCTCGGGGTCGACTGCATAGCCATCGACCAGCAACGTGCGTACCAGAAAAGTCAGGAAAAACACCAAGAACAGGCCCGCATTACTCCACAACGAACGGCGACAACGGCCCACCAACTCTTCGTCGGCAATGCTGTTCACAAAATACAGAACACCCAGTACCCGCGCCAGGAAAAACACCGCCAGACCTAACACTACATTCCAAGGATTGGCCAGCGCGTCGAGCCCGTGCCATCCGTTAGCCCAACGGCTGATGACGGGCAACATCGTTTCCGTCATGCTGCCTTTGTCCACATAGAAGGCCGAGCCTGTGAAGAACGTGGCCACCGCCCCACCCAACAGAACAGGGCCCAATACGCCGTTCAATACCAGAAAGCCACGGTAGGTATTCTTGCCCAACAGATTGCCCGCCTTCAGCTGAAATTCATAGCTGACGGCCTGCAACACGAAGCTAAAGAGGATAATCATCCACAACCAGTAAGCCCCGCCAAAGCTGGTACTGTAGAACAGGGGAAAAGAAGCGAAGAAGGCTCCTCCGAAAGTAACGAGCGTTGTAAACGTAAATTCCCACTTACGACCCGTCGAGAATACCAGCATGCGCCGTTGTTCTTCTGTCTTGCCCAAACAGAACAGAAGCGAATTGCCTCCCTGTACAAAAAGCAGAAACACTAAGATGGCTCCCAGCAGGGAAACCACAAACCACCAATATTGTTGAAGTAATGCCATAACGTCAATAATTTGAAGAGTGAATGTCTACGTTTGAATTCTCGGGACCTTTGCGGATAGCTTTCAGCATAATGCCTACCTCGGCCACCAGCAAGATAGTAAAGAGGAACAGGAAAAGGAAGAAGGTCGTCTGTACCGAACCTACCTCCAGCTTCGAGATGGCCGCACCTACAGGCAGCATATCCTGAATAGTCCACGGCTGGCGTCCGCACTCGGCTACTACCCAACCGGCCTGACCAGCCAGATAACCCAACGGTACACTGAGCATGGCCACCATTTGCAACCAGCGCAAGCGACTCAAATCTTTCCTGAAAGCTACAAAAAGCACCACGAGGAAGAACACTATGAAGTATCCGCCCATCATCACCATCACGCGGAACATATAGAAGGTGAGTGGCACGTTGGGCACCAGTTCGTGCGCATCCTTGATATATCCATAACCGAAGTAAGGCATATAATCCTTCAACTCGCGGGCAGCCACTTCGGCCGCCGCTTCGTCACCTTCGGCATGTGCCTCCCGATAAGCAGCAAAAGCCTCGATGGCCTTGCGCCCGTAGGCCATCTTCTCCATAGCAGAAAGAGCCGTCGTGCCATCTTTCAGTTCATAGCCGCCCTTCAGCAGATTGTTGATGCCCGGCACAAAGGCGTCGGTCTTACGTTCGGCCAGCAACGAGAGCATCTTAGGAATCTCCACGCGGAAGAGGAAAGGATCTATGCCGTCATCAGCCTTCTGTTTGGCAGGATTCAATAAGCCGAAGGCTACCAGGCCGGCTCCCTCCTGCCCTTCGTAATAGCCCTCCATGGCAGCCAGCTTCATCGGTTGGTGCTGGGCCACTTGATAACCCGACTCGTCACCTGTCCAAGCGGCCATCAGTGCTGCAAACAGGCCGACAGATGCACCCACCTTGATGCTACTCAGGGCAAAACGGTGCTCGCACTTTTTCCACAGATACCAGCAACCCACACCTACTACGAACAAGGCTCCCAGCACCCAACTCGAAAGAACGGTGTGAAAGAACTTGTTGACAGCCATAGGCGAAGTGGCCACAGCCCAAAAGTCCACCATCTCGTTGCGGGCCGTGTCGGGATTGAATTCCATTCCAACAGGGTACTGCATCCACGCATTAGCTACCAGTATCCACCAAGCTGAAATAGTGGCTCCCAAACCCGTCAGCCAGGTGGAGGCTAAATGGAAGCCACGGTTCACCTTCTGCCATCCGAAGAACATCACAGCTATGAATGTCGCCTCCATGAAGAAGGCTACGATTCCCTCAATGGCCAAAGGAGCCCCGAAGATGTCACCCACAAACCAACTGTAGTTGCTCCAGTTAGTACCAAACTCAAACTCCAGAATGAGCCCCGTGGCCACACCAATGGCGAAGTTAATACCGAAAAGTTTCATCCAGAATCGGGCAGTCCGCTTCCAGAAAGGGTCGCCCGTCCGATAATAGAATGTCTCCATGAGCCCCATGACCACGGCCAAGCCCAAGGTCAGCGGCACAAAAATCCAATGGTAGATGGCGGTCAGTGCAAATTGTGCCCTCGACCAGTCAATCAGCGAAGAATCAATGTGTTCAATCATAAATAATAAAGAATTTAATCAGAAAATAAAATGGTTATAGGTTGTATACAGATAAACCTTTCTTACGGCATCCTTTCGATCAATTCATGGCTCACGTATCCGTCTTTTTCTCCGCTGTCGGTTACCTGATTCAAAAAATCAGGGAAGAAAAACAATCGAAGAATGAAAAACAGGATGAAAAGCTTGATAAGGATAATCAGCCACAACGTGCGTCCCAGCTTCATACTACGAAAGCCGTCGCGATAGAATTGCCAAACTGTCAGACTAAGATGTTTCATGGTTTAAGATTATACATAATAATACAAAGATAATCCAATCTTTGAAACTACCAATCATTTTCACTGGAAAAATCAATAGAAATCGTTTACCGACACAAAAGCCTATTGATCAGTGAAATCTGTCAACCGGTCGTTATCCATCTGGTATATATTCATTTTTTCACACCTGTAGCAAGCAGTCTTACTACTTTTGTGTCAAAAAAAGAAGAAAGATACATCCATATCTAATATCCAAAAATAATTCGTATATTTATTAGTGAATAGAAAAATGGAGTTATGAAACTCTTCCATAGAATAGTTTGGCTAAATATAGTTTATTTTATTAGGCTCTTTCACGTCAGAAATTACCGTTCTATTACTAATATTCAAATACTTAATACAATTATATTCCATGCTCTTCTGACATGGCAGTTGTTCTTTTTTATTCTTTTTGACCTCTAAAATAGAGCAAAAAAAACGGGACTTTTCGCAAAGTCCCGTTTTCAGTTTTCAATAGGTATTAGTCTTTTTTTAAGGTAAAAAGATTGTTTTTAGGATAACGGTGCAAATATAGGGGCTTTTCGTTTGACAAGCCAAATAAAAAAACATGTCCTATAACACGTTTTCTTAATTTTTTTTGCCTTCATTAGGATTTATAATGAACTCTGCAAGCTCATGAACAAGTCGCGCGTATGAATGATAAACAGCCGCAAACTGGCTTTCTACGTATTCGCCTCATCACCCTGTTTGCTTCGAGGCGGAGCTGAACGAAAGCATCCAGCCGATACCCGAGCCCTGCTATCCAGTATTTAAAATAATCAGGCCCAAACATGCGTAACGCTTATTTCACTTACTCCTCGACCGCCATT
>NZ_CANRPM010000016.1 GCF_947632445.1 uncultured Bacteroides sp.
TAGGGTGACACAAAATTATAAAATACTATGCATAAGACAATTATAAATGTGGCTGATTTTAAGTGACGAAGTCAGGATAAAAAGCGGTCAATCTTCCCCAAAGCCTGTTTATTATCACTTTTTCATCTGTAAAGATAGACATTTATTCCCAATACACCTTATTCACATAATAGAAAATTGTTAAAGTTGAGGCTAAAAGAACTTTTTTTCAATACAAAACGTTGGTCAGAACAAAAGAAATGCTTACCTTTACATCAACAGTTCCCACCACGCCTCTTGACAATGCGTACCACGGTGGGACTTCGTTTTTTATATAGGTATATGAATATAGCAAACAACCAATAGACATTCCTTTGCAACTTTCCATGCTAAAGCAAAGAAAGCTTATGTTTAAAAACAAAGATGTTGAATTAGAACAACTCCGTTCTGTTAGATTAAATCTTGACTAATTCACATTAAAGCACAGAGCCATCACACGGTTGAACCATGTATGCTACTTCTTCTCTCACTCCGTCCTTATCTCTATCCTTAATCCTCTCTTTCAGTTTAGTAATCTGCATTTCATACCCACGCAGTTCGCTGTGTCCTGAGTTAAGGTAAATTCCAGACGTATTCCTATCAACTGCAGAAGCTTTATTCTTGTCTGCTGTGCAAATGTCTTTAAAAAGATGTATTTGTTGCCATAAATGTATTATTCAAAATTAAGAGCCAGAGTATTAGACAGACTGTTTTTTAGACTGTAGTACACTCTACTTTTTATTTTATTCTTTTCAATCTGAGGCATAGACTCAAGGTATTTCTTCATTTTCGCATCAGACCAATCTATGCCAAGTAGGTTACAAATATATTTTGAAGAACATGATTCCATCGATGACAGTATTTTTAGAATCTTATTATTCAAAATTTCAGTTTCTTTCTGTTTCTCTGTCTTCAAATTCTCTGAATCAAGGTTGACTATATTACCATTAATATCTACTGCTTTAGCTCCTTTCTGTATAAGTTGCACATTAGCATTCTTTTCTCCTGTTTCAGGCCACCGCACATAAATAGCTCTATCTTTCCTTAGGCCGTCCATTACTCCCGACCAAGTACCACCTTTATCATCACTCTGGGCCACATAAATATGCGAAGCCATACCATAGATAATAGGATTTCTTGCCATAGCAAACTCTTTACTCCATGGTGCTTTGGGAGCAAACGAACTCATAACAAGAAGATGTCCCTGAACGATATGTTTATAATACAGTTTGAATCCCGATGCAAACGTCATAATCCCCTGGGGAAGAACGATTATACTTTTACCACCCGCTTCGAGTGCCGAGTCAAGTGCCTGTCTGTCTACCCCCTTTGCAAATCCACTCACAACAACTCCGTTTGAGGCTGAAATACGTTTTGCCACATTGTCCGCAAACTGCAAAGATATTTTATCTGCATTTCTGGAACCTACTATTGCTATTGATGATTCATTGAGAAGTTCCTTGTTGCCTTTAATGAATATTACAGTTGGAGCAGCTTTACCAAGGTTTTTCTTCAATATTTTGGGATATTCATCACAATGAATTGGCAATATATCATATCCTTGCGACAACATGTCTTCCACCATAAATGAATTGCTTGGCAATTGTTCATAAGCCGCGCTGAAAAGTTCTTTTTCTTCGTCAGTCAACAATAATTCATCCCAGCACGATCGGTTCTCAAATAAATCAATTACTGATATTTGAGGATTATGTTCAAAACATTTTACATATATTTCATTTTTCCTTCTAGTCCATATTTTTGGCACAAGTGCCAAAGTAACCCAATATGTCAATTCCTGATTTGTCATAACGTACCTCCTACTGTTTTTGCTATTACTATTGGAACAATCCATTTGGCGCCTTTTTCTGTCAATGTTCTTCCTATCTCTTTCAATGTGGCACCACTATCGTAAATATCGTCTATAAGAAGAATAGTTTTACCTCTCACCAACTCAGATTTTATCGTAAAAGCATCTTTCACATTATCTTGTTTACTATACGAATTCTGAAATATCTTCTGTTCATCTGTCTCTCTCGTTTTAATTAAGCTATGCAAAATTGGAACTTTTATAGTTTTCGCAAACTTTATCGCAAAGTTCTTTACAAGATCACCGGAATGTGTCGGCGGAACATATAATATGAGATCAAACTTTATTTCTCTATATTTCTTACCAAATACAGAAAGAGCCTTTTTTAATAGGAAATCGGGGAAATCGCCACCTCCTTCATATTTTGATCTGTGCAGAGCTGCTCCTATATTCGATACCCCATAATAAGATGCAGCATATCCATCAGTCAGTTTTGACACGTTATGCAGATGTTTGTCTAACAAATCACGTAAAATACACACTTCTTCCTCACTGAATTCACTGTAATTAATCTTATTAATATATGTACCGACCACCTCATTATTCCTCAACACCTCTACTGCATTGGGATATGGCATTCTAATCTTCAATCCTGTTCCAGATTTCAGAGTATAACCGGCTAATTCAAGTCTTGGGAAATAGGAATCTCTGAAATCTTCCAATTTTGTGGAAATTTCTTTATCATATTCCACTTCTAACTTTTCAAAATTCGTATTGTCACAGTTAGTATTTATATTGTTTTCATCGCTATCAAGGAACCTGCACAAATATTCCATCCTTGGCATATCCGTATATACATAACTCACCATAAAATCTAAATCCTTAATTTTAGCCTTTCGTAACTCCTCAAACTTAGAAACATCAAGTTCATTAGCTTTATATTGATATTCATACTTCTTCTGTTTTGTTCCATACAGAACTTCTTTAATGATTCCCTGGTATATAAGATCTGCTTTAATTACTCTTATCTGACTTTGTTTAAGATTTGCCTTCTTCATAATCTCTCTTTCCGAAAGAGGCTCCTGCTTTAGCAAATCTATTACCCTTTCATATTTCTTTATCCCCGGACGTGAACTTTCTATAAATGAATATGGCAATGAATAATCAGCTGGGACTCCATCCTCCTTGTCTTTATTTTCGTTAAAAAATAAGATTATCTTTGTAGGTAATCCATCCCTTCCAGCCCTTCCTATCTCCTGATAATAATGTATTGGTGAGGCGGGAATCTGAGTATGAATGATAAAACGTATATCAGGCTTGTCAATTCCCATACCTAAGGCATTAGTAGAGACTATACATTTCCATCTGTTCTCCATCAAACCTTTTTCTACTTCTTTGCGTGTGTCGGCATCATAGCCTGCATTATAATCAATGGCATCAATGTCGCAATACTGCAACCAGTGTGCATATACTTCTGTATCAACTCTGGTACCAGTATATATCAATCCCGTTCCATCCAGATTTTTTAGATTGGATGCAAGCCAAATCATTTTCTCATCCTCTGAATTTACTCTTATTACTTGAAGATCTAGATTGTCCCTTGATAAGTTTCCTCTGATGGTTGTAAGACGGCCACCTATTTGTTCCTCTATATCTTTCTGAACCCTCTTTGTTGCAGTAGCAGTAGTTGCCAATACCGGAAGATTTTGTGGAAGCAACTGTACCAAGTTAATTATTCTTCTGAAAGCAGGACGAAAATCATGTCCCCATGTAGAAATAGTATGAGCTTCATCAATGACTACCATTGAAAGGTTCATGTTTTTTGTAGCCTCAATCCACTCTTGGTTTTCCTGTCTTTCGGGAGCTATGTAAAGTATTTTAATCCTCCCCTTTAATGCTTTCTCGATAACAAGTGCATTATCTTCCTGCGACTGCTCACAATTAATATATGCTGCTGATATTCCCTTTTCATTCAAACTGCGTACTTGATCACGCATTAAAGCAATCAATGGAGAAAATATTACTGTTATCCCGGAAAACTGAGTTGCCGGAAACTGATAACACAGTGACTTACCAAATCCTGTTCGTTCAATCATAAGGATACGTTCTCCACGAAGTATCCTGTCTATAGCTTCCCATTGCTCGTCATAGAAATGTTCTATACCGAATATCGTCTTCAGTCTTTTTTCTGCTTCTACTCTTGTCATTGCCGCCATTTTATAATCAATTAGTTCAACAAACATATAATCCCAGAATGAATCACATTCTCACTGATTTATCAGCATACCCGAATATGAAATATCAATCGATTTATATTGATTCTGTAGAAACATAGAATAATTTCATTGATTGAATCACGCAGTTCATCAGTTAAAACAGGCGACTCAAGCAGTTTCAGCATTTTCTCCAAATTATCCTTTTCTCTTAACTCATATTAACTGTGCCCTGTCATTGACTAAAAGAGTATTATATTTGACTTAGTTATCTTTCCTCATAACTCAATGCTTTATTGTTTTGCCAGATCTATACAAATTTTAGTTTCATGCTTGTTAATTAACGGCCATTAATATTCATCCTCGTTGAAAAAGAAGTCCTCCTTGCTGGGATAATCAGGCCAAATATCTTCAATGCTTTCATATATATCGCCTTCATCTTCCATCTTCTGCAAATTTTCAATCACTTCAAGCGGAGCACCCGAACGCATGGCATAATCAATCAGTTCATCCTTAGTTGCCGGCCAAGGGGCATCTTCCAACTTCGATGCCAATTCCAATGTCCAATACATAGTTTCTAAGCATTTAATTTGTGTACAATATTCGTTTTTCGATATTTTCGGCAAAAGTATAACATTTTATCTCACCCGCAACTATTCTGCCAAAATATTTCGTCTTTTTTATTATCCAAGTTGATTTTCCGGGATAGGACGAACAGATAGTCGGACAGACGGTTCATGTATGCCAACAGTTCTTCTGCCACATGCACCTCTTCCGCCAATGCCAGAATGCGACGTTCGGCACGCCGACAGACCGTCCGGCAGACATGACAAAGCGCCGCAGCCTCATCACCGCCCGGCAGCACAAAAGCCTTCAAAGGCGGGAGCAGGCTGTCCAGACGGTCTATCTCGGCCTCCACCCTTGCCACCTGTTCGGAGGTAACGATGCCGGAAGGCCGAAGTCCTGTTTTTTCACCGTCGGTAGCCAGATAGCCGCCCACGACGAACAGACTGTTCTGCACCCACTGCACAAAATCCTTGTCTTCATTATTGGACAAACGGGAAACCAGCACCCCCAGAAAAGAATTCAGCTCGTCCACCGTGCCATACGCTTCCAGGCGGGCGTGTGTTTTGGGGACGCGCACTCCTCCCACGAGCGACGTCTTGCCGCTGTCGCCCGTGCGTGTGTATATCAGACTTTTCTTCATATCGGTATATGTTTTAAGTGTTGACAGCCCGAAGGCTTCAAAAGTTTACTATATAATGTTGCTTTATCTTTGTCCGGTCGAAGAAGATGATACCCAAGTCGTAGAGATCGAACGTGATGCCGCAGCGTTCATCCTGCTTCATGGCATCCCACAGCCTGTGCATGGCCGACGTGTAGCGGATGCCTTCAACGACAAACACCGAGCAGCCGCGAGTCCGCCCCACACACTGACGGAACACTTCCTCCGCAAAGCCGGGACGCCGCCAGTCGTGCAGATAAAGGAAATCGACAGGGACACCTGCCTCCAGAAACAGTTCGTCCAACTCCGTTGCAGCCGTATAAACCGCCCCTTCTCTGCCGGCCTTCAGATAAAGCCTCGAAGCGGACAGAGGCCCCGCATCGACAACCGTTTCCGGCCGCGCATAATTGACCAAACGAAACAGAAGCCGCTTCACCCGCAGGGGTTCTTCTCTCCAGCTTTTGGAGTGCTGCGCCGCCAGCCGCTTCTCCTCTTCCAGCAAAGGAGCATATTTGTAATAAGGTGCGGTCTCGTAAATGACCCCCGTTATCAGATGGAAGGCGAAAGGCGAATGCACCCCGTAGCCGCACCGATGGCGGAAACGGGCCAGCCGCACAAAAGGACGCTTGCACAATAAGAAGATACGCTTCATGTTCCTGACTGTTTTATGCCTGCAAAGATAAAATAATCCGGTAAAAATCCATCAACCGGCAGAAGTATTTTGCACCCGTCGTGACGAAGTGCTGCATGAGCCTCCCATACAGTGCTTCGTCAGGTGGTGAGAAAGTGCTGCATGACACCCTCACGCAGCACTGCGTCGAGACTTCAGAAAGTGCTGCGTGACAGCAGAAGGAAATAGACATTTCATTGCCAATCCATTGTCAGCTATCGCAGCCTGTTGTTGCTTTGAAAAGACCCCCCCCCACCATTGAAGTGAACTTTATCAATGACGGACAACTTGCTGTCTTTGGATTTTATGTCGAACTCACGTTAATATAGAAATTAGGCCTTAAATGAAAAGAAAAACATTAAAATAAAGGAGATTATCACAGAAAATCTCTACTTTTGTAACTGGATTGAGACAACTCTTTCCAAGACATAGAAAAAAGAAGAAGCGTTATGCTTATCTTGTAAAGTTGAAACCTGAGAAATTTCGAATTGATACAAGAGGATAGCATAGTGGTTCTCACGCATATAGCGTGGGCTGCTATTTTCCTACACTTGTATCAGGGTTTTCTCAGGACCTCAACTTTAGACGTGGGCATTGCAGTTCCACGCTTGACCCTATACCTACAAACTAATTGCCTGATATATAATTGGTATATTTGACATATATAGTTAAATGATACCATAATGTTCCCATTAAAACCATTTTTTACTTAACGAAATGAATAAAATCGAGGATTTTTCTTTGGGCATACGCTAGTACTGCGGTCTTTTTGGTTGTTTTTATTGTCGTAACTCTGCACAGCAAAGGAAGCCTCCCAATAACTTGTTTTAATAGGAAAACTTATGCTGCGTCTAAATGTGAAAATTGCAAATAAAATGCAAATTCACAAAATAAAAGCGCTATATATGAAATTTTATTTGTATATTTGCCGGCAAAAAGAACTGTGATATGATACAGGAAATAAAAGTTAGGAACTTCCTATCGTTCAAAGATGAAGTAGTTTTTAATTTTGAGGCTACTAATGATAAATTTGCAGAGGAGTCGCAGATTGTTACAATTAACGAAACTACACGGCTATTACGCTTTGCTATTATATATGGATATAACGCTTCGGGTAAATCTAATTTATTGAATATCCTAAATTTCTTGTCGAATTTTTGGTTTTTTAAGCCAAAGGATATAGATTCGAAGACAGGAGTTATGCCGTTTATGTTGGATGGAGTGTCTGTTAATAAACCATCATACTTTGAAATAATTTTTTTCGTGCGAGATACAAAATATTGGTATCAGTTGGAACTGGACCAACAACAAGTATATTTGGAAAAGTTGTCGTATTATAAGACAACCCAACCTATTATGTTATTTGAAAGGACATTGAAGGAAGATCAGTCAGATGTGCAATTTAATCCCAAAGCAGATAAAATCAGCACGGCGGCGAAAGAACTACTTAGCGTGAACTGCTGGAAAAATACTTCTTTTTTTGTCGCGCGAAATCAAGTAAATGCGAGTCTGCCGATTATCGATGCAGCAAGAGAATGGATGCGATATCAATTGATGGATGTTATATCCCCAACAACGGGACTTACATCATATGCTCAAAAGAAAGTTTCGGAAAACAAGGACTTGGTTCGCTACATTGTGGAATTTCTGCATGAAGCGGATTTTAATATTACTGATATTTCTACGAATATCATCAGTAAGCAACTTCCGGATGAGGTTATCAATTTCCTGACTGTGGATAATGATGACGAGGATGAAGATTCAATTAAAGAAATAGAACGGATCAAAAAGGAGCGCACGATAAAACAATTTCAAACGACATTTGAACATACGGTAGAGAATAAAAATGGGATAGAAACTTACCAAATGGAAGGGAAATACGAGTCAGCTGGAACGATGAGAACTTTTGGAATAGAGACTGCCGTATATGAAGCATTTAAACGAGGTGCTGTGTTGCCAATTGATGAACTGGAAACTTCGCTCCATCCGATGCTTTTGGAGAAAATTCTGTATGAATACTTAAGAATGCCTTCAAGATCGCAACTTATTGTCACTACACATAATGACGGTTTGTTAGATTTGTTAGATGACTTAATTAGAAAAGACTCAGTGTGGTTTACCGAAAAACAGAAATCGGGCGAGACGGAGTTGTATAAATTAACCGATTTTAGAGGGATCAACCGCCTTTCGTCCATAAGGGAAGCCTATCGGAATAAACGCTTTGGTGCAACTATGAGATGATGCTATGAAAAAAAGAGAAATAGTAGAAGGCATTGAGAAGCAACCTTATTTTGAAACTACTGCATCAATATCAGAGTCAGAGCAATATGACGGGACGAGAGATCTGAGGGAGCTTTATCCTTTTCTGATTAGTGGAGGTAAAAATACCGAGCGCTATTATTTTATGCACATCAATAATAAGACAGATTATAAATTTAACATCAAACCCAAGTATTTTGGCGATGAATCGAGTTATACAGAGGTTTTTGCAAAAAGGATAAAAGAAATATTAAATGTCAATAATGATGCGAAAATATTTTGTGTATTTGATTGGGATACAGTATATGAGAATAAAACAAATTTAAAGAAGCATGAGGCTTTTGAACAGCAATTCCATGAGGAAATATCAAATGGAATAGTTGTGCTGTGTCCAAGTATGCCAAGTATTGAGTATTGGTTCTTGCTTCATTTTATAGATGACTCTAAATTGCGAAAGAGTTGCAATAGAACACTAAAAGAGTTGAATCCATATTTAAAGCCATACTTTAATCATCCAGAAAAGTCGTTGAAAAAGCTACTGAAGAGCGAAAAGTATCTAATAGATGCTACTTGGGTGGAACGGCTATGTGCTGACGGAAAACTGAATGAAGCCATAAGGCGAGCTGAAAAAAATATTGATGTTGCAACTGTTTCTGGAGAATTGTATAAACAATCGTATTCTTATGTATATAAGGTGTTCAAGAAATAGAAAAAGATACGATTCCAAGCACTCCGCCTGTAATGAAAAATCTTCTTTCCATAAACAATGTCAGTCAATACTTAATATTTTATGCCTCAACAAATGTTTGCCGTTTATTATGAGACTGAAGTGTAATTGCGGTCTCAATTTTGTCAATAGTTTCCAAGAATAGGGGTACTGTTAAGTTGCATTCCCATATTGTTATAACATTCCATCCAATCTGTTGAAGCATTATTATGGCATTTTTATCTCTTCGCTGATTGCTGCGAATCTTTGCTTGCCAGTATTCTACATTAGACTTAGGCAGTACAAAGTGTTTGCATCCTTCGTGTCCATGCCAGAAACATCCATTTACGAAGATTACAGTTTTGTATTTCGGCAAAACGATATCCGGTTTGCCTGGAAGTTTGCTGACATTGATACGATAGCGATATCCTCTGCGAAACAATTCCTTTCTTACAAGAACTTCCGGTTTGGTATTCTTGGAACGAATTTGAGACATACAATGATGGCGCTGCTCATTAGTCAATGTATCCGACATTCGAACTCTTTCATTTTTTTCTGTGTATTATCATTGTAAAGATACGAATTATTCGTCAAAGAGTATGTAATCGCGGCAGGTCAATATTAAAATAATTAACAAAAAAAAGATGATGGTTGTTTTTTTATTTAGTTGATGTCCTGATTTGCAGGAAATACGTATCTTTGTATAATGCTATTCAGTTATACATAATTATGCGGAGCGCAAACCATAAAATGAAGAAAACCAGTGAAAAAATGATAGGCATAGACCTCTTTGCCGGGGCAGGCGGTTTAAGCTTAGGGGCAGAAATGGCAGGCATATCGATGCGGTACGCTGTTGAAGTGGACACTCATGCGGCGGCTTCATATAGAAAAAATTTTAAAGACGCCACAGTCTTCTGTGAAGATATCAGAAAGCTTTCAACTGACAGATTAAAGTCCGAACCCGTTTTTATAATAATGGGCGGCCCTCCATGTCAAGGATTTTCACTCTCAAATACAAAAACCAGGGATATGTCAAATCCGAATAACAGAATGTTTGAGGAGTTTTTACGTTTTGTAAAAGACATAGACCCAACGTGGTTTGTATTTGAGAATGTATATGGGCTGACAAAGTTTAAAAATGGAAACGAGAACATTCAAGATCATATAGAAAAGCGATTCAGGACTATAGGCTATGAAGTTAACTCAAAAATTTTGTATGCTTCAGACTATGGCGTGCCGCAACGCCGAAACCGGTTGTTTATTGTTGGAAATAGAAATGGAATCAAATTCGAATTTCCAGACAAACTCGATTATTCAGTTTCTGTTGATGAAGCAATCAGCGATTTGCCGATTCTCATCAATGGAGAGGTTCTAATGGAGGGGAAATATACTATTCCATTTGAGCAGGCGACTCCATATGCTCAGTTAATGAGGGAGAAATCAAAAGCCCCGACCCAGAATATTGTATCACGAAATAGAGACTATGTAATCGAGCGTTACAAATATATTGGCGAAGGTGAGAATTGGTCGTCTATTCCCGACCATTTAATGGGAAACTATGCCGATAAAAAACGATGCCACAGCGGAATCTATAAACGACTAACCGGAAGCAGGCCATCGGTGGTTATATCTAATTATAGAAAAAGTATGCTCATACATCCCCATCAAAATAGAGGGCTATCAGTCCGTGAAGCTGCCCGGTTGCAAAGTTTCCCTGACCATTTTATATTTGAAGGACCGATATCATATGTGCAGCAGCAGATTGGCAATGCCGTTCCACCATTGTTAGCAAAAGCCGTTATGGAGAAAATATTAAGTTATAAATAGCATTTATGGGCACCTATAAAGAAAATATACCCAAAGCAGACATGCTGATGGGGTCGATGCGCTCAATGGGTTATTCCTTTGAGTCCGCTATCGCTGATGTTATTGACAACAGCATTAGTGCTGGATGCTCATATGTTTCTCTGCTTTTCCCAACCGATTCATTCCAGAAAACAGCCGTTGGTATTCTTGACGATGGTTGCGGACTGTCTCGTGAAGAACTTTTTGAGGCTATGTGCTACGGCAGTTCTGCGGCAGAGGCAACACGTTCGGAAAATGATTTGGGAAGATTTGGTTTGGGTCTTAAAGCTGCTTCATTATCACAATGCCGCATATTGACTGTTGTGAGTATGCAGGACGGGGCTGTCTGTGCATATTCGTGGGATTATAATTACATACTTGAACACAAGAAATGGTTTGTTAATGAGTTGACTGCTGATGAAATATCACATTTGCCATATATAGAGAATCTGCATAAAACTGAAAAAGTTAATGGAAGCGGAACGCTCGTGATATGGGAAGACTTTGATGTATTGGAGAAGTCCAGTCATGGACAAGTCTTCAGTACGCTTCGTGAATTAAGCGACAAAGTGCAGGAGCACGTCGCTCTTATTTTTCACCGCTATATTTCTGCAAAGAAACTTGTAATTTGGATTAACAACGCAAAGGTAAAGGCGCAGGATCCATTTCTTGAAGCAAATCCTAAAACCACAACAAAGAAGGAGAGAACTATTGCGTTGCGGGACAGTCAGGGGATAGAACGGCTGATCAAGGTTCGTCCGTTTGTGTTGCCATTTGGCTCGGACTTAACGGAGAAAGATAAAAAACTATTGGGCGGGACTGAAAATTTGAGGACAAGACAAGGATTCTATATTTACAGAAATCAGAGACTTATTATTTATGGGACTTGGTTTGGACTCAAACGTAGCGAATTGACAAAAAATGCCAGAATACGCGTAGATATTCCCAACTCACTGGATGATATTTGGGGCATTGATATAAAAAAGCAAAATGCCTCAATTCCGAAATCGATACAGAATCAGTTGAAAAAAACGGTTGAGGAGGCAATGGATATTTCTGTCAGGAAACAGACGCATCGCGGCCGCAAGGATAATTCAGAGGACAATATAAGTCATATCTGGGATAGAATGCGGGGCAGAAACAATTCATATTATTACCAAATAAACAGAAACAGCCCTCTGTACAAATATGTAATGGATCGGATTTCTGATGATGTTGCGGACATCATGGAAACGCTGATATCAGAAATTGAAAAGAGGATTCCGGTGCAGGATATATATATTGACAGATGCAATGATGCTATCCTTGTTGAGGATAAAAAGCAGTATCTCGAAGATGATTTTCAACTGGGAATAACCCTCATTGATAAAGCGGTAAAACATGGCAGAGAACTTAACGATGCTATTGATACGATTATGACGGCGGAACCATGGTGCTGCCATCCGCAAATGAAAGAAATGCTGATAAACTATTATGCCGATGAAAATATCCAACGATGAGTTCAATGATCTTATTATGGTCATCAAACGCCGTATCGGAGTTGACAAGCGAAACGGCAAGACCCTAAAATACGAAGATATTGACTCCTACATAGACAAGGGTCTTGAATTTATCCCTGTCGTCCTAACTGCAGAAGACAGAGCGGAAGTTTTTCGTGCTATTGAAACCGAGGAGGCAATAAAACATACTAAAGGAAATTGTATATTCGATGACTATGATGATCCCCATAATTGGTATGAGCATACGGAGATAGAAGATGAACATTTTTGGAGACGGTACAGCAGATATTTGAGAGAAGAATCATCGTTGGATGAGAAGAGTATCGACCTGCTGGACAAGACAACGCTGCCTGCAATTATGAACTGTCTTTGCAACCCAAAAGAGGAGCATAAAGGCAGACGCCTTGTTCGCGGTCTGGTTATAGGAGATGTCCAATCTGGAAAAACAGCGACATATTCAGGCTTAATTTGCAAGGCTGTTGATGCTGGATATAAGGTGGTTATCCTGCTTGCAGGAATAACAGAGAATCTTCGCCGACAGACACAGGAACGAGTGGATCAGGGTATAGTCGGTCTCGAAATTAAAAGAGATGATATAACGAAAATAGAGAAGCCCAAACGCGTCGGTGTTGGCAAATATGACAAACAATTGCTCGCATCGTCATATACAACTCAATCATCTGATTTTGTAGGACAAAAGGACAGCATTTTCGTATCGCTTGAAGCGCAGCGTTCTGTTGTCCTGTTTGTCGTTAAGAAGAATGTGTCAGTTCTTACAAAGTTGTATAACTGGTTAAAAAATAGCAATTATGATCATTTGGAAGAATGCGTGAATGCGCCGCTGCTGCTTATAGACGATGAGGCTGATAATGCCTCTGTCAATACAAACAGAGATGAAACAAATCCGACAAAGACCAATGCTATTATAAGAAAGGTTTGCAATTTGTTCAAAACTGCATCATATGTGGGCTTTACGGCCACACCATTCGCAAATGTATTCATTGATCCGGATTCGGTCGATGATATGAAAAATGCTGATTTGTTCCCAGAGCATTTTATATATACGCTGCCAACTCCGTCAACATACATAGGCGCAAAACAAATATTCCATCCCGAATCCATGTATTACCGCAATATAAGACCTATCATTGATATAGATGAACCGGATTATGGAGATGAAAGCTGGCGTGACTGGGCTCGTACACATATAGACGAGTTGAATGCAGGCACATTCTATTACAGGCATCAGAAAGAATGGTGCGGCATTTTTCCCGATTCGTTAAAAGAGGCCGTTTATTGTTTCTTCATGGCAAACGTTATTCGGGATTTGCGCGGACATGGATCAGCACCAAGAAGTATGTTGGTAAACATGTCTCGATTCGTGAAGGTGCAAAATGTAATCAAGGAAGAGGTAAAACGTATTTATAGCGAGTTTAAGAGCGTTATAGAGAAAGACTTTTGCGGAGATTCAACTAAGAATACTAATCTGCCGCTGTATAAAGAATTAAAGCAATTATGGGACAAACATTATAGTTTCGTAGCGGATGTCTCATTTGATAGAGTTGTTAAAAAAGACAATTTGGTCAAAGCAATTGAGCAAATAAAAGTATTGGTTGTAAACGGTCTGAAATCGAGCGGGAAACTCGATTACAAAGGAAACCCGTCATTGCGCGTTATCGCCGTAGGCGGTCTTGCTCTGTCTCGGGGTTTGACCTTGGAGGGGTTGCTGACGAGTTATTTCTATCGCAATACAGCTACTTTTGATGTGCTGATGCAGATGGGACGGTGGTTTGGATATAGAAAAGGATATGAAGACATTTTCCAAATATGGACAAGCGAAGAGAGTGCAAGCTGGTATGGCGAAATATCAATGGCGTCAGAAGACTTAAAGAGAGAGCTGAAAGAGATGTTTGCACAACGGCTGACGCCAAAGGATTTTGGGATTAAAGTGCGCGACAATTGTCAAGAGTTGCAAATTACGGCAAGCAATAAGATGAGGCAGGCGTACAATCTGGACATTCTGGAATCATTTTATGGCAATATATACGAAACACCGTATATCAGTCTGAATGCGGCTCACAATGCTATAAATTTGAAGCAGGTGAACTGGCTGGCAGAGGAGCTGTATAAAAGGAATTACTCGTTTGACAGGTTTAAAAGCAATTCCTCTTTAATAGTAAAAGATGTCTCTAAAGATGTCATAGTTGAGTTTGTAAAAAATATCAAAAGCTCAAAAGTCAACCCGAATTTCAATACAGAATATATTTTAGATTTTATAACGGACGCGAATACTGTTAGGTTGGAGAAATGGGATATCGTGTTCCAAAGCGGTGATTCAGAAAAATGCTATGGTATACCGCATATTGAATCAGTCAAATGCGCTGCGCGCACTGTTCATATCGAGAATAATGCTATTGCTGTAAGTTCGAGGCGTAAACTGTTGAGTACTCAAGAGGGCGCTTACGGACTATCCGAGAGAGAGTTGGCGGTCGTGAAGGAAAAGTGTAAAGAACAGTGGCGCAGGGAAGGTAAAAATGAAAATCGGGAAATTCCGAACAGGGCATATTTTGAGTACCTGCCCGACCGCAAACCGCTGCTGATTATTATGCTTATTGAGCCGGTGAAGGTGGAAGGCAAAGACGAAAAGAGAAAATTGTCCGAATACCGTGAGGCGTTGGGTGAAGATAAAATGGCAGCCTTTGCCATAGGCTTCCCCGGAGTGAAAAATGTTCAAAATGTAAAGCACTACAAGGCAAACAAAATATATTATCAGCAGTTTATGCAGGATGAGTCAGAAGATATTGAATATGATGAAGCAGTACAATAGTCAGGATATATACGGAATCTTCTCTGCAGGTTTTGAGCAGGGCTTTTTCAGAAGAGTTGGAACCGCCCGGGAAATCGACACGTATGTCGGCAAAGATGACAAAGGTCGGTATGCCTTCAAGTTCAAAGGTCAGTATATCCCAACACGAATCTTCGGCTCCGAAGTAATATCTGTCGAACAATATGAGGAGAATAGCTCATATTCACTAATATTTTTGCTTGAGAAGGAAGAACTTCTTGAACGCTTTTGCATATTCTGTCAGGATCTGCTGTCTTCGGTTGACGGGATAACTGACCAAACTGAAGGCTATCGGGCAATATGCAACAGATATGCGTCGTGGAAGCGGCTGTTCAAGCCTAATCACGGGGATATGACCGAGCCGGAAATTATGGGATTGATCGGCGAAATGCTGTTCTTAAAGAACGAGATGATTCCAAAATATGGAACGGATAAGGCAATAGATGGCTGGATGGGGCCGGAAAAAACAAACAAGGATTTTTCCATAGACAGTGTTTGGTATGAGGTAAAAACCGTTAGCGCAGGGAAAGATTCTGTGCATATATCTTCGATAGAACAGTTGGACAGCGATGTTGACGGATATTTGGCTGTATACAAACTGGAGAAAATGAGCCCTGGATATGAAGGCATTAAGCTCAGCTCTCTTGCGAATGAAATTATGACATTGATAAGCAATGATTTCTATAAAGAAATGTTTGCCGGAAAACTAATGTCATCCGGTTTTAACTGGTCAAGCGACTACGATAATTTTGTATATTCCCAAAGCTCGTTTGCCAAATATCTCGTGTCGGACGGCTTCCCGCGCATTATGCGCAATAACATTGCTCTGCCAATTATAAAAGTTCAGTATGAGCTTATCCTTTCGAATATAGAACAGTTCAAACAATCATAATAATAAGTGCAACAATGGAGATAGGTGAATTTAGGACACAGTTTATGGAGCAGCTTCGCTTCGATGCAGAGCATGAAGGTTCGGCGCCAGATGCGCAGTTTATTAGCAAAGCGTTGGAACTTCTGGAAGAAATTGGCGATGTTTCCGACCCTATGCCTATATCCATTGAGATGAAAGGCCGCCGGGGGAGAATAATGTCTTTTGACGCCTATGCCTATGACGAAGCAGATGAGGCGTTGGTTATGATTGTCAGTGATTTCGTCAATGAGATTGACAATGTCCCCACTTTGACCAACACCCGCATTGACGAGTTGTTCATGCGTATGAGAAATTTTATCGAAGAGAGTGTCGAAGGTGATATCTCTGCATATTGCGACGATTCAGACCAAGCTATCAATATTGCAAAGGAAATCAAGGCTAAGGTGGGCAAGAGTATGCTGACTACCGAAATATCCCGTTTCAAATTTATCATCCTTTCCAATGCACTTCTCAGCAAGCAGGTTAAAAATGTCAGCCGAGAAGAATTTCTTGATCGCCCAGTTGAGTTGAATGTATGGACAATCGAACGTTTTCATCAGACATATGCATCCAATTCCAGTGAAATTATAGAGATTGCTACAAAAGATTTCGATTGTGAAGGGATTCAGTACCTCAAAGCGGATATTGGAGAGGGGGCAAACTATGATGCCTATCTTGGCATTGTACCTGGAGACTTTCTGGCAAAGATTTACTGCAAATACGGAAGCAAACTTCTTCAAGGAAATATTCGTGCTTTTTTAAGTGTGAGAGGAAAAGTCAATAAGGGAATACGAGAAACCATCATAAAGAGCCCTGAAAATTTCTTTACATACAACAATGGCATTGCTGTGGTTGCCCGTTCGATCGAGTTTTCCGATGATGGGACAAAGATTGTATACCTTAAAGATCCTCAGATAATAAACGGCGGTCAGACTACAGCTTCGCTGGCTAATGCAAAAATCAAGAAGGAGGTAAAAGAGAACGGAATGGACAACCTGTTTGTTCCAATGAAACTAACGGTGCTCAATGTTGATGATGATATGTCAGAGGAGGATATAGAACGGTACAATAGCATTACTAAAACAATATCTCAATGCGCAAACAGTCAAAATGCAGTATCAGAAGCAGACTTCTTCTCCAATCACCCATTTCATGTCTTAATGGAACAATTGTCAAGAAAGAAGATGGCGCCTCCGGTAAATGGGAATCCGTATCAGACAATTTGGTTTTACGAACGATCAAGAGGCAAATGGGAACAGGAACAAATGCAACTCAGCCCTGCCGCTCGAGCAAAATTCTGCGAGAAGCATCCTAAAAGTCAAGTTATTAAAAAGGAGAAACTGGCGAAATGTCTTAATGCGTTTGCTATGAATCCGCATGAAGTCTGCCAAAGTTCAGCTATCAATTTTTCGCATTTTGCCAAAACAATCGACAACTTGTATGAAACCTCGAAAGAGAGTATTAATGAGGTGTATTTCTCGAAATGTGTATGCTCTGTGATAATTTTTGATTCTTTGGATCGCCGCATTAACAAAGCGGAATGGTATCCAACCGGCGGTAATAAGGCGCAGATTATCCCATATACTATTGCTAAGATGATGACGATGATTCCCAAAGATATGGATTTGGATTGGAAACTTATCTGGCAGAAGCAGGAGATGTACCCTGCTCTTGAGAAAGAGCTGATGAAATTGGCACATATTATTCATGATTTCTTTGAAAAAGAAGCGCAAGGCGGATTGGTTCGAAGCATGGCTCGTCGTGCAGATACTTGGAATAAATGTAAAAGTCTGCCACTGTCATTGTCAGACGAGTTTATGTCGACTTTAATTTCAAAAAATGAGATGAAGCAGGAGGAGTCTGCTGCTAAAAAAGAAAGAAAATTCAGCCAGAATATAGATGTTTCAGTTGAGATTTTTAAGTTAGGTGCTGAATACTGGAATAAGGTATATCACGACTTATCAAAAGAGAATATATTGCCTTATGGCGATGTCGCATTTATCGGTAGCATCGCGGAGTATATAAAGCGAAATTCGCTGCCGTCAGCCGCGCAATGCAAACGCCTTGTCAAGATTATTGAGAAGGCAGAGGATAAGGGCTATATTATGCCATAATTTTTCAGATATCAAGACATAGAATAAGCCCCGCAAGTAGTTCGCAGGGCTTATTCGTTACCGTCTCCGCGCCGGATTCTTTTTGCCGTTCCAAGGGAGGTCGGAGTGAGAGCCGCCAGCACCTGTGCCGATGTGGGTTTGAGCAGGGCCACCGGTGGCGAGGATTAGGGCTGCATCTAATAGGTCGGCTTGCGCCTGACTTACCTGTTCCTGCGGCTCGAAAACGGCATTGACCAACTCCTCGTCCGTTATTTCATAGTTGAAGTGTTGTTGTGCGAGGTTGTAGTCGATCTGGAACTTGACATCATCGAACCGCTCTTCGCCGACCCGCGTCCAGATATGCAGTGACGGGTTGTTGTAGTTCGGGATATTGACTTTGACAAGCTCTGCCCCCGAGGTCAGCCGATAACGCTGCGGATTGGCCTTGCGGTCGAGTTCGGCAATACGTTGGGATTGCCGCTCTATCTGGGCATCTTTTGACAGTATGGTCTTGCGCAGTGATTCCGCCTCTTTGATGGCCTTGTCTATCTCTGCCTGACAGCCGTTCCGGAGTTTTGCCAGTTCCTTTTTGTGGTGTTCCTGCAAATTGGCTTTTTCGGTTTGCAAGGCTTTTATCTGTTCTTTGAGTTCTGCAATCAGCCTGTCCTTGTCAGCCAGTTCCTTCTTTGCCTTGGAAAGGTCGCCTTTGCCGAATAGCGACAGAAGGGCACTGCGTCCCTCATTGGCTTTCTCCACTTCGGCATTCAGCCGGGCAATGTCGTTTTCGTATTGCAGCATCTGCTGCCGGTAGTACTCGCTATTGGACTGGTGTCTGGCGGTCGAGCCGACAACGCCGCGCTGCAAGCCGAACTCGCGCATCGCCTCGGCGTAGGTGTTCTGATAAGTGGACAGCCGCGCCCGTCCCATGACGTCATCGGCCGACAGTCTTGGTCCCGTCTGTGTCCGATACTTTTTCTCGCCCTCACGGGACTTTCGTTTGCGCTCGCCCGTAACAATCGGCACGACCGTAGCATGAAGGTGCGGCGTCTTCTCGTCCATGTGCAACACACACGACACAACATTATCTCCGCCAAAAGTATCTTTGAGCCAGCGAAGATTGGCATCTGTCCACTTATTTAACTTGCCGCATTGTACAATCTTCATCATTTGCTCGTGTGAGCCGGTCAGGATAATGCGGACAGCCTTTGTCTGGTTCTTGCCGACCTTGCGGTGAAGACCGGCATGGTCGATGCGGTATTGGACAGCCTCGGTGCGGTTGCGCACTCCATTCGGGAAAGTTATAAGCTCCCGATTGAGATGTGTTCTTGTCTTGTCGGCATTGTCGGGTGTGTACACTTTGCCGTCGGCGGTCTTGCGCTCGATATGGCACGACATTCCTGAATCGTTGCCGCTGCCCCGTTGCAGGTGGCACACGGCGTATTGGATATTACTCATCTTTGTTTCTTCGTTTAGTGTATAATCGGTGTTCTGTTGGAGGGTGGGTTCGCTTTCAGCGTTCGTTTTCTCGTCTCGGCATAGCCCGAACAAGTTCGACTCTGCCCTCGACTTATCGAAAACGTTGTAAATTTCCGTCATTGCCCTGCCGTAAGGCAACGGGGAGTCGGGAGGGCGAGCCCTTTCGCCTATGGGCTTTTTTACTGCCACTCGGAGAGTGAAAGCGGTGAAAATGCCCTAATAAGCTACGGAAATTTATCAACCCAAATTCCCTCTGACAGCGAGCTGTCCAATCATTCTACCACCTGCATAACATTGTCGGTTCTGTAAGAGGGATTCTTGAAGGGAATGACTACCGCCATTTCGTTGAGCCGGTCGGCAATGCGGTCGCCGTATCGCTTGCGTATGCCTTCGGGCGTGAGGTTGGTGGTCAGTAGCGTAAACAATTGTTCATCGTAACGCTTCGTCAGCAGCTCCACCATCGGACTTACCACATTGCCATACTCGACGACTTCTAACGGTTCGATGCCTACATCGTCGATGGCGAGCATCGGCACCCGCATCAGCGATAGGAACGACTCGTAGTTTGTCCGCGCGAGATACGCCGTCTCTTTGGCATCGCAGAGGCGCAGTCCCCAGACTTTGCCGTGCGTGTCGGGCACGGGAATGTTCAGATAGCCGAGCAGGTTCCGGAAGGCTTTCACGAGGGTGGTTTTGCCATTTCCGCAGCCGCCGCACAGGACCGCCGCGAATCGGGCGGAATCGTCCGTGAGCCATACTGCCATGCGGCTGATTTGTTCGGACAGCGCATCGGTCATGGAAAAGGTGCGCCGCCGGTATGCGACCTCAGCCTGAACGGCAGCCAGCAGGGCGTTGCCCGCCTGTGCGACACTCATCGGCAGCCTAAAACGCACCCTCGTAATCTTCCGGTGAAGCAGTCGGGACGCCAGCTCCCCGACGTCTATCTTTGTTCGATTGTTTGTCTGTTCCATTGCTGTTCGTTTTTTGTTTTTTCAGCCAGTTATAAAAGTGATTTCTGCAATCTTTTTCTTCCCTGTTTTCAAATCCTCTCATCTTGAGGCTTTGAAAGAACTCATGGATATAATACTCAATCTTCGGTCGTTCCTTGTCCGATAAAAGGGGAAGCAAAGATTGCTGCCAGTCGGTGTCGCTGATGAAGCGCTGTTCCAGTTCGCCCAATCCGACCTTTTCATTGATTTTATCCCCTGCTTTATTGTTATTATTATGAATATCTTTATCTATCTCTTTATCTTTATTATTATATACAGTCACCTTATCCGACAACTCATGCGGTAACTCACCGGTCAGTTCATTCGTCATTTTATCTGACAACTGACCCGACAATTCATCCGACAACGGTGCCGACAAGGGGTCGGGATTCACGACAATCGTGTAGAGGGACGGGGCATCTTTTCCTTTGCCCGGAGTGAAGGAGAGGAAGCCGCGCCGGCGCAGCGACTCTCTTGACTTGACGATATTCTGGCGGGATGTTTTCAGATGACAGCATATCATAGCCGTCGGGCATTGCATCGGCATTTGCCACCTGCGGCTGTTCGCCCTGTGAAGCAGATAGAAGTACAGCGCCACTTCCGATACCGAGAACGGCTCGTATTCGTTCTCCTGCCAGAAGCGGTTCGACAGTTCGTACAGGTTCATGGCTGCACTTGTTTTTTGCGACAATAGGCTGAAACAGTCTCTGCGCGCCTGCCCGTGCGGATACGGTCGATATCCGTTTTGGTGTACATGTTCCTGTTGCCGAACTTCACCGGCACCAAATAGCCGCGTTTCGCCCACAGGTTGAGCGTTGTATCGCATACGTTGAACATCTCGCGCACCTGCTTCGTGTTGTAGTAGGTCTCGTCATTTTTGCGGCGGGCTGTCTGTTCCCGCCCGCTTTCATCATACGCTATAAGCATTCGCTGGGCGACGCTCTCGGCAAACATTTTCAGGTCGGCGGGCGTTACTTCCAGTTTTACATTGGCTCCCATCTCGACCAAAGAATCAAGGGTAAGTATCATATTACAGTCTTTATAAAAGTTAATATGACCATCTGTCTGTTCCCTGATGCTTCGCTTCCGATGGTATTAAAAAGAGAAGCACCGCCAACCTTCGGGAAAGGATTGACGGTGCAAAACTACCGACTCGTTGTAAGAAATTGAAATAAAACGGATTGTCATATTTGTCAAGACGAAAATGACAAATATGACAATGCTGATTTGTTCTGTTTCTGGCTATAAATGGGTGACCCGCCGGTTGGGGTCAGCGAAAAATCCTCTAATCAGAAAAAACTGCGGAAGATTGCGCAACCTTTATCTCCGCTTTCAGCCGTTGCAGGACCGGCGCGAACTCGTCGCTGTCGAGCAGGCGTCCGCTGCGCATCTTCTGATTGACGGTGATATACTGCTCACGCCGCAGCCGGCTTATCGCCTGCCGTATGGCACTCTCGCTTTTGAGTGTCGGAACATCGCCGAACTCCCTGACCATGCCGACACTGAACTCTTTGTCGGTCTTCACCGCGAGCAGTTCGAGTTGCATCAGTGCATAGTAGGACAGCGCCTGCCCGTTGGCGGTGTGTTGGCTGATAAGGAATTTGCGCAGCACCTCGATAACAGCATCTTTGTTTTCGCAGTTGAAATAGGCGGATAACGGCAACTCCTTCGCCTTGGGCCTGCCGGCGGTCGGTGCAAGTTCGGCGGTGGCAGTAGCAGATGCGGATGTCCGGGTTTCGGACGCTGCGGGCTGCGGTGCCGTCTCCGAGCCCACTTCTTTCCATGCCCACTCGCCGAGCTTGCCGCTTCGGGCGGCATTCTGCCCGGCGAAGAACCGCTCCCAATCCTTCCGAGTGCGATAACGGCCTTGTATACTGGTCTGAATAACCAATTTCGAGACATAGCCGCAGGTCTGAATATCCGGCAGCGCAGCTTCGGGACGTTTTGCCTGCCTTTCGAGCATCTGCACCATCGTCTCGAAACTCTGCCCGAAGAGGAGCCAGCTCAACACCAACGGTGCCGAGATACGGACACGCGGCTCCGACCGCCAGCCGAACAGCCGCTTGGTTCGCTGCCACAGCGAGGGTGTGGCGGAATCCGTATAAACGGTGTTTCGCTCCCGCCCGTAGAGTCCGACAATCTGCTGCGGGACAGCCTGCTCCTTGAACAGCACATATATCCCGGTAAACTTGTCGGGGCTGGTATCATCATTATAGACCATTTCCCATTGTCTGACCAATTGCGGCATCTGCTTTGCCACCGTCCGGTAAAAGAGGAAGAAGCCCTGCTCGTCGCAGCCGGCCATCATTTGCGCGAAGCGGTTATACTCTTCCCTGTGTTCGTTCTTCCATTTCCGGACATCTGCCTTGAAATCCTCAAAACGTTCGTATTCGGCTTTCATCTCCATAGGCTCGCGGTTCGTGTCAGTCCAGCAAATTGACCAGCTCCTTTTTCATCTCATCATCGATTTTTCTGTATCTGGCAAAGGCGCGGCTGCCCTCCGAGTGTCCCGACATCGAGGCAATCAGATTCGGGTCCTTGACCTGCTTGTAGAGGTTCCCGATAAACGTCTTGCGTGCCGTGTGCGTGGTGGCCACCTCATATAGGGGTCGCGCCACATCCTCGCGTGTCTTCGGGTCGAGCACTCTCACCATGCGGTCGATGCCCACATATTTGAGTATCTCCTTTATCTTCTTGTTGTAGCCGAAGTGCGAAAATCTCGGCAGCAGCGCCTCGTCCAAATCCTTGTAGCGTTCCAGTATGTCCTGCGCCTTTTGATTGAGCGGCACGCGCACCGTACTGGCATGTTCCAGCTTGGTCTTCTGCGGAATATACTCCACGCAACCGTCCACGATATTCGTTTTGGTCAGCCGGTTCAGGTCGCTCACACGGCAGCCTATCAGGCACTGGAACATAAACAAATCCCGATAGACCGTGTAGGTGGAGTCCAGACCGCTTAAGTCGGCGTAGTACACCTTGTCCCGTTCTTCAAGCGTCAGGTAGAACGGGTCACCGTACATGGGCTGCGCAATCTGGTACTGGTCGAAAGGGTTGTTGCGTGTAAGACTGCGTTTGATGCACCACTTGATGACGGTGCGTATGCGGTACAGCGTCCCCGACATGCTGTTCTCGGAGCGTTGCTGTTCGACATTGCGGCGCGGTTCGTCTTGATAGAACACAGGGTACATATCCACATACCGGTACTCCTCCTGCATCCACAACTTGAAGTCCCTGATGTCGTCAGCCGTTATGGTATCGATGCAGAGGTGAAAGCCCCGCTGGTGCATGACTTCATGGCGGAAACGCTCGTAGCGCAACACCTTGTTCAGATTGTCTATATGATGCTTCCGGCTGTCGTGTGCGAGCGGCGTCTCGTCAACATATTTTTGTATCTGGTATGACAACAGGTATTCATCGGCCTTGCTGCCGCCTCTTGCGTTGATGTTCGGATGGTGGTATTCCTCTATCAGCCCTTTCAGCCAGCTGCCGTCCACGCCGCGCCGGTATTCCTTGGTGATAAGGTGGGTGATTTGCTGGATGTCCCGGTCGAAGTTCATTCGTTTCTCTTCCGACACCAAGGCCACGCGGGGCTTGTAGCCCTGCCGCTCCGTACTCCAATGGTTGGGATTGATCGAAAGTTCGCTTGCCGCCTTGATGTCCACGCCCCCGACATCCCGGACACGGAAATAGACGCGGGCCTGATCCGTCACATTGTTCTTGGCGGCGGTCTTTCTTATAAATGCGGAAACTTTCATTATACGTCCTCCTTAGTTTATCATATCCACAAGTTTGCGTTTCATCTCATCGTCAATCGTTCGGTAGCGGTTGAATGCCCGACTGCCCTCCACGTGTCCCGACATGGACGCTATCAGGTTGGGGTCGGGAACCTGCCTGTAAAGATTGCCGATAAAGGTCTTGCGGGCGGTATGGCTCGTAGCAACTTCATACAACGGTTTCTGAACGGTTACTAAACCGTGCGTGTCGAGCAGCGTAACCATGCGGTCGATGCCGCAGCGTTTCAACAACTCCTTGATTCCGGCATTGTACCGGGCAATCGGCAGGAACGGCAGCAGGCGGTTCGACAAGTCTCTCGGCTTCCTCGGTTGCCGCCCTTTTCGTTTGGGAACATTTCCCAAGTTTCGGGCATCCTCTGTCGTATTTTGAGGGTATCGCGTCAGAATCGCCTGCGCCTTCTCATGCAAGGGTACTCTGACTGTTTTTGCCTGACATTTCTTTGTCTTCTGCGGCATATACTCCAGAAAACCGTCCTTGATATTATCCCGTGTCAGCCGGTAGAGGTCGCCCACACGGCAGCCGATATAACAGTGGAACACGAAAATATCCCGTATCACCGCCAGCTTCGGGCAGGCCGACAGGTCGGCATCATAGAGCGTGTTCCGTTCTTCAATCGTCAGATAGAACGGGTCGCCATAAGTCGGTTCCCTGCACCCGTAGAGTGCATAGACCTCATTGTCCGAGTACTTCATCTTCTTGCACCAGTGCAGGAAGGTGCAGAACAGATTCATCGTGTTGATGACCGTCGTATCGGACAGCGGCTTGGGCGCATGGTTGATGAGCATACGGCAGGCGTAGAAGTCGGGATATTCCTGCCGCAAGAGATATTCCCCGGCGACATAATCACGAAAAGCGTTCATCTGTTCCAACGTGACGGTCTCCACAAAGAGGGTGAAGTTCGCCTCGCCCAGTATCTCCCGCCGGTAATCGTGGTAGCGCAGCATCTTGCGTTCGAAGTGTATAATATGCTCCTTGGTCCTGTCTGCACCGTCAAACTTCTCCAGATACTCATGAACACGGCAGAGCAGGTTCGGGTGGTTGCGCTCGAAGGCACGGGCAGGGTACAGCACATCCTCGATGGTCTGTTTCAGCCACCGGCTGTCCGCCTTGTCCGAAAAGGTCTTCTCCGCCCGCTCGATGATGGAGGCGATCTGCTCCGGCAGGCGTTTCTGCTCGGCGGCAGGCACCGCCGTCGTGCGCCGGTAGCTGAGGATATCCATATCCCAATATCTGTCATGGACTGTAAGAGGCGAAACGACCTTTATGTCCACGTTCCTCTCCCTGACTCGGAAGCAGATGTTCGAGGTCTCGGCGGAACACTTTTTCAGATAGACGGTAATTTTCATCGGCGGCGATTTTTCGATTACATTGCAAAGATAAACAAATTCCCGTATATGTTCCCATATATCCCGAAAAAAGTTGAAACGGATTAAGACGAATTAGAGGAACATTCCCGAATGTGATACCACATAAAACGCACTATATCAACGATTATTTTTGCATTTGATTGGCTTTTGTTTTCATTCCCGACTTCCCGCCCCAAATATCATAACATATATTGCAGTTCCACGCTTCGTGATATAATAAATCCTTGTGGTAGCTGGAGGAAACATTAAATTAAAGAAACTATGAGAAGGATTTTGTTTATTAGTGCTTTATTGGTAATTTCAAATTCTCTGTTTGCCCAAAAAGATGTTACTAAATTTATGGGAATTCCTGTTGATGGATTTAAATCTGAAATGATTCAGAAACTGAAAGAAAAAGGATTTGTAAGTTCTGCAAGTGATAAAAATATTTTAGAAGGAGAGTTTAATGGTGCACAGGTTAACGTACATGTTGTAACAAACAATAATAAAGTATATCGTATTATGTTATGTGATGCTCATCAAATGGAAGAGACAGACATTAGAATTCGATTCAACAATTTGTGCCAACAATTCAAAAACAACTCTAATTATGTAAGTTTTGGTGATTATGAAATAGCCGATGATGAAGATATTGCTTATGAATTAACAGTACATGATAAAAGGTATGAAGCTATATTTTACCAAAAACCATTAGCGATAGATACTACAGAGATAGCTAATATTGTGAAAGAATCAGTTTTATCAAAATACACCCAACAGGAATTGGATGATCCAACAGAAGAAATCAAAAAAGATATTGCAAAGATATCTATAGATTATCTTAAAGAAATAATTCCCAAGAAATCTGTGTGGTTTATGATTTCTAAATTTGCAGGAAAGTACTATATCACCATGTTTTATGACAATGAGTATAATAGAGCTAATGGTGAAGATTTATAGCAACCTAACTTTAATAGTCCATTGATATGAAACAAAAAGTATGTCTTGCAATATTTTTATCACTTGCAATTATCTGTAAAGCACAAACATTCATATATCCTCAAAATGATTCTATTATGACAGAATATAATGATGGGAAATTTTGGGTATATTTAAACAAAAATGATATTGTTGTAGGGCTTTCATGTTTTGAAGAAAAAGACAATTATGGGAAATACTATCACTTGGATATTTTCATTAAGAATTTGAGTGAAAGGCCTATCATATTTCGGCCTGATAGTGTGTATTCTAATCTACTAACTAAAAAAGATGATACATTGAAACTTGAAGTATATACAAATGAAGAGTATCAAAAAAAGATAAAACGCTCACAAACGTGGGCAATGGCATTGTATGGAATTTCCGCTGGCATTAACACAGGAACAGTGGGATATTCAACGTCTTATTCTACTACTTATTCTCCTAAGGGTTATACTTACACTACTATAACCAATCATTATGATGCTAATGCAGCATACCAAGCAAATGTAGCATCTACCAATCAAATGCTTATATTAGGGCAAATGATGGATAATGACCGAACTATGCGTGAACAAGGATATTTAAAAACAACAACAATTTATCCCGATGAAGCTATCATTGGTTTTATGAATATCAAAAGGAAAAAAGGCAAGGTTTTGACTGTAAACATTCCTATAGACAATTATATTTATACCTTTGATTGGGATGTAAATAGAAAATGAATATAATATTAACCATATTATCATCCCTATTTTAATTATTCAAATAATTTACATATGAAGAAAAGTTCGATTCTTTTTTATCTATTCTTGATTTCATTATACGTTTCTGCACAAAACGAAAGTACTATCCCACAAACCAAAACGGTTAATGATTCTACTTTGATTAAAATTCATGCGCTTTTGGAAGATGTGGATTTTCGCATGCATGAATTTGATAGGTACAAGTTATATCCGACAGAAAATATGTACAATTTCCTACAGTTGGATACTAAAACCGGGAAAATAGAAGTTGTGCAATGGTCTTTAGATGATGACAAGGAAGGATCTGTAACTCTCAATGACGAAGATTTATCTTATGGCACTGGATGTGGAACATTTGAATTATATCCTACAAAGAATATATATCAATTCCTTCTTTTGGACAAAGTAACAGGAAGAAAATGGCATGTTCAATGGGGATTTGAATCAAATAAAAGATGGATAAAAAGAATCTATTAAAACATGAAACAGAACCCTTCCTTTTGAGAAGCATTGAACCTTTCAATCTCCAAAGAAAGCGATTTCTTCAACTGACCCGCCATAAAGTCCAAGAAAGGCTGATTGGCTTCTGCTTCCTGACATTGGCGCAGGGAAAGGATATAGGTTTCTCTATCCTCTTTGAATACCTTGGTCGGAAAAAGGTGATAGCAGAATTGGATGTAGTTCATCAGTAAGCGGGCCGTTCTGCCATTGCCATCTATCCATGGATGAATGGTTACTAAATGAAGGTGGGCATTGAAGCTTAATTCATATTGTGCCCGAAATGTTCCCGTTGTCTTTTGCTTCGCTTGCAGCAGGACACAAAGTTCATCGACCTTGTCAGGAACTTTCAGATAGTTCATATAAGAATATCCGCCCACACCGGCCGTAACGCCACATAAACGGAAATCTCCTTTCGAAGAATCAAAAGAACCGCCCATTACATGGTGTACGCTACCTGTAGTACGCATCAATGTCGCATTCAACCTTTGCAGAAAAGCAGGAGTCACCGGTATAAGGTTGACGGATTCGGCCTGGGCAAGTTCATACGCTTGCTTCAAGTCCTCATTCATCAGGTGATGCACAAGCGGTTTCCCTTTCGCTGTTACCCCTTCGTCAAAGAGAAGTTGCGTATCAAGTTCCGTAAGCGTTGAGCCTTCAATGGCTGTGGAGTGGGCGATAAGAGAATACAGGTAGTACTTATCATAGTCTACCGCTTCACTGATACCAAGTTGCTGAAACTTTTGGTATAACTGTTCTATCTCTTGCCAGGCACCTTGCTCCATCGTTTTTTTGTTTAATAGGCTTTATCTCTTTTCAAAGATAGGATATTTACTATGTTCAGCCAAAGAAAGCACTCATTTAATACTGTTTTTTGTACGGATGGGGAATATTACCCATGATAGATGTCGTGGTAGTGCCGCTTTTCGTCGTTGAGGCTGCATGTAGCGTCGATGCCTGCCTGCCGGAGGCGGTCGGCAATCTCGTTGAGCTGTGTGCGGGGTACGCGGCCGATGTAGAAGAGGTGGTAGCGGTACGTCTTGTCCAGCACTTCCATGACGTGTGTGGCATTCAATTCGCGGGCGAAGTCGAAGTTCACCTTCAGCAGGTCGCTGTAGGCATAATGGATTTCGCGTCCGGCACTGATTACGGTCAGGCGGTCGGTCTCCAAGCGGAGGTAGCAGAAACGCACTTGGAGCAAGTAGATGCTGTAGAGGCTCATACTGAAGAAGAGAACCGGCAGAGCGATACCTGTCCATCGCCCGATGTTCAAGGTATAGAAAGCCATACTGAGGCAGAGAACGAACAGCACGAAATACCAGAACATATAGAGCGACATGCGGCGGTAGACGGTTGTCCCAGCCGGCCTTGTGCCGCCTTCCGTGCCGGCCGGATGGTTGTCGAAAGCGATACCCCGGCTTACCAATGTGCGTATCAGAGCCGTCGGGTGGTTGCGCAGATGGACAATCCGTATTTTCTCTTCACCCGACTTCAGCCGCAGGGTCAGGATGCCGGGACCATAAACGTTGGCCGGGCTGTGTCGGTCGGGTTCGGGCGTATGTCGCTGCATGAAGCTGAAGCCGGCTATCTGTTCCGGTGATAGCCGGTTCCGTTGCAGGAAGCGCAGGGCGCGTTGTTCTTCTTTATCGGTCGGTTTCATGGTACTATCGGGTTGGTTTTTACTTTTTCTCTTCTTGCTTTTTCAGTTCGGGATAGCTGATGCGCGTGTGATAGATGGTCTTCAGCTTTTCCTTGAACACTTCCTTCACGGTGGCAATGTCTTTGAAGGTGATGGGACATTCCTTGAAATAGCCTTCGGCCACCTGTGAGTCGATGATTTTTTCCACTAAGTTGCTGATGCTTTCTTCGTCATACTGGGGCAGGCTGCGCGAAGCGGCCTCCACCGAGTCGGCCATCATCAGAATAGCCTGTTCCTTAGTGAAGGGATTAGGGCCGGGGTAGGTGAATAGGGATTCGTCCGGTTCTTCTCCCGGATGTTCGTTCTTCCACGAGATGTAGAAATATTTTGTTTTTCCTTTGCCGTGATGGGTCGTTATGAAATCCTTGACGACCTTAGGCAGATTGTTTTTCTCGGCCAGTTTCACGCCGCCGGTGACGTGGCTGATAACCACTTGCGCGCTTTGTTCGTAGTTCAGGTTCTTGTGCGGATTGATGTCTCCTCTCTGGTTCTCGGTGAAGAAAACGGGATTTTCCATCTTGCCGATGTCGTGATAGAGGGCGCCGGTACGCACCAGCTGGCTCTTGGCGCCGATGCAGTTGGCGGCTTCGGCAGCAAGGTTGGCCACCTGCATGGAGTGCTGGAAGGTGCCGGGCACGGTTTCAGCCATACGGCGCAGCAATGGGTTGTTGATATTGGACAACTCGACCAGCGTTACGTTCGAGGTAGAGCCGAATATCTTCTCCAGCACGAACAGCAGCGGATAGGTGAAGAGCAGGAAGATACCGTTGATTATGAAGTAGATATACATCCGTCCGTTCACCTTCGACAAATCGTTTTCCGTAATCATCTCGAAAGCGAAGTAGAGGGTGGCATAGGTCAGGATGACCAGTACGGCCGTCTTGAACAACTGCGAGCGTTGCGACAGTTCCTTCAGGCTGTAGATGGCCACCAAGCCGGCCGTGATCTGCAACAGGATAAATTCATGCGGATAGCGGAGGCAGATGGAACATACCAGAATGGTGATGCAGTGCGTCAGGAAAGCGGTTCGTGAGTCGAGGAATACGCGGATGATGACCGGCAGCATGGCATAGGGTAGGATGTAGACATTGAACAGGTTGTAGGCCATCATGCTCGAAGTTACCACGCAGTAGAACATCATCAGGGCAAAGAGCAGCAACAGACTTCCTTTCCGGTTGTAGTAGCCCTTGCGGAAAAGATCCAGGTAGAGCAGGAAGCACAGCATGAAGATGCTGACGTAGAGTATTTGTCCCAGCAGTGTCAGACGGTTTTGCCCGGCGGAGGTATTGCGTTTGATGGATTCTTTGCGCAGGCTTTCCAGAATGTTGTAAGTCTCCGGGCTGACAATTTCGCCGCGATCGATGATTTTCTGTCCGCTCAGCACGATGCCGTTGGCCCACGAATAGTTCTCCAGCATATCCTTGCGGGCGGCGTCTGTACGTTCTCCGTCGAAGGTCAGGTTGACATCCAGATAGTCATTCAGGGAACATTGGCGCAGCACGTGGGGGCGGTAGTGCAGGGAGTCGGCCGTTAAGATGTAGTGATAAGCCGATTTGACGGTATAGAGCTTGTCGGTGCCTTGCTGTTGGGCTATCTTGTCGCTCACGGTCATAATGCTTCGCGTGCTGTCTTTTTGCAAAGTATCCATTGCTTCAGACGACAGGATGCCCGCCTGATATACTTCTGTCAGTTTCTTTTCGATATATTGCAGATAGCCGGCTGTCAGGTAGGGAGCGTGCAGCCGGCTCCGGTAGTCCTTTCTCAACCTTTTCAGGGCCTCCGTTTCGATGTCCTTGTCCTGCCGGTAGTAGGGTTGGAAGTGGGCCAGGATGCTGTCTTGCTCGCGTCTCACCACGTCGTCCGTCTTGTAGATCGGGAAGTCGAAGGTGGCTATCAGCTGGCCGTATTTCCAGGGTTTGTTGATGTCAAACTGATAGTTGAACTTCCCGTCGCGGGGCAAGAAGTAGACGATGACCGCTACCGTGCCGACGAAAAGGAGGGCTTGGTATAGCAGATTTCTATAAGCGGAGTGCTTTTTCTCACTGGTTTTATTCATATCGGTTGAAATTTTTGCGAAAAGTACAAAAAAAAACAATCATGTGGGAAAAAAGGCTTAAATTTGTCCTCTAAAATATTCATAAAGTAAGGAAGATTATGGCAGAAAGAAGAGTCAGAGTCCGTTTTGCCCCAAGTCCGACGGGTGCTTTGCACATCGGCGGTGTGCGCACCGCGTTGTATAATTACCTTTTTGCACGCCAGCATGGAGGGGATCTCATTTTCCGTATCGAAGACACCGACAGCAACCGTTTCGTTCCGGGTGCTGAAGAATATATCTTAGAGTCGTTCAGATGGCTCGGCATTCCTTTCGACGAGGGTGTCAGCTTTGGGGGTGACTACGGCCCTTACCGTCAGTCCGAACGCCGCGACATTTACAGGAAATATGTCAAAGTGCTTCTCGATGCGGGGAAAGCCTACATTGCTTTCGATACGCCCGAAGAATTGGAGGCCAAGCGCAAGGAAATGGCTAACTTCCAGTATGACGCTTCGACCCGTCTGCAAATGCGCAACTCGCTGACCCTTCCGAAAGAAGAAGTGGATGCACTGCTCGCCGAGGGTAAGCAGTATGTCGTGCGTTTCAAGATTGAGCCGAATGAAGACGTGCATGTACACGATCTCATTCGTGGCGAAGTGGTCATCCATTCGTCTGTTCTCGATGATAAAGTGCTTTATAAGTCGGCTGACGGGCTGCCTACCTACCACCTGGCCAATATCGTGGACGATCATCTGATGGAAGTGTCCCACGTCATTCGCGGCGAAGAGTGGCTGCCATCGGCTCCGCTGCATGTGCTGCTCTACCGCGCCTTCGGCTGGGAAGATACGATGCCGCAGTTCGCCCACCTGCCCCTGCTGCTGAAGCCTGAAGGCAACGGCAAGCTGAGCAAGCGCGACGGCGACCGTCTGGGCTTCCCCGTTTTCCCTCTGGAATGGCACGACCCCAAGACCGGCGAAGTGTCTTCGGGCTACCGGGAGGCCGGTTACCTGCCCGAGGCCGTCATCAACTTCCTTGCTCTGCTGGGATGGAACCCCGGCAACGATCAGGAACTGATGTCGATGGACGAGCTGGTGAAGCTCTTCGACCTGAGCCATTGCAGCAAGGCAGGTGCCAAGTTCGACTATAAGAAAGGTATCTGGTTCAACCACGAATACATCCTCCGAAAGCCCGATGCCGAAATTGCCGGACTGTTCAAGCCTGTGCTGGCGGCCAATGGAGTGAACCCGGCACAGTACAGCGACGAGTTCCTGACCCACGTAGTGTCGCTCGTCAAAGGGCGCGTCAACTTTGTGAAGGAACTGTGGGAACAGGCCCGCTTCTTCTTTGTGGCTCCCGAAACCTATGCCGAGAAGGACGTGAAGAAACGCTGGTCTGAAGACACGCTCCGCATCATGGGCGAGTTGGTGGAAATATTGCGCAGTATTGCCGACTTCAGCTCGAAGCCGTCCGAAGACATTGTCATCGGCTGGATTACGGAGAAGGGTTACCACATGGGCAACGTGATGAATGCCTTCCGCTTAGCTGTCGTAGGCGAATGCAAAGGCCCGCACATGTTCGACATCACCGAGTTGCTGGGCAAGGAGGAAACCATCCGTCGCATCCGGCGGGCTGTGGAGGTTCTGAAATAACCGGTATCTCTCCTTATAATCAATATGATAGATCTATCGGCGGCTTGCGTAAGCTTTTGACAAACTTATAGCAAACTTTTGATGTGATTGTGGCGAATGTCTGAAGAATACGTACTATATTTGTGAAGTTCAACGTGCAAAATATAGTATGTTGGGTGTTCTTCGATAGATAAGGACATAAAAACGGCTGAAAGGACAAGGTATCTTGGCGCGTGAAGGACGCAAGAAAGAAGGCAGATGGATTGTATTATAAAATAACGTTAGAGAATATATGAACAACGATAACCCGATACTCAATAATCCTTATGAGGAGCCAAAGTATCATTATAATGTAGATATTAACGGAAATCTCGATTACAGTCAAAGGCTGGAAGGTCGTCGTCCGTATATCGGCAATATACAGATTACCCCGAACGGTAAGTCGCAAGCTTACTTATTCAATACGGAGGATTTGATGAACAATAATCCTGATGCCAAGTTCATCAACGATCTTCGTAAAGAGGTTAAGTCTTGGCGGGAAAAGGGTTATCCAATGGTTACACGCATTACTCGTGAATTGCTTAACTTTTGGTTCAATAATTCAGAGCGTCAGAATTTCCAGAAACTTTTCTTCTGTCAGAGAGAAGCAATAGAAACAGCTGTGTATTTGAATGAGGTGGCTGAACGCGACCCAAATATCGGGCGGAATCTCCTTCGCCTACTGGATGAGAGGCGGGAATCTGTATCGAATACATGGGAAGATGTTCTGCCGCGCACGGCATTCAAGATGGCCACAGGTACTGGCAAAACAGTTGTGATGGCGATGCTTATCTTGTATCATTATCTGAATAAATCAGAATACCACAATGATACCCGTTTCGCTGATCATTTCCTGCTGGTCGCTCCCGGTATTACTATACGAGACCGACTTGGGGTATTAATGTTAGATGAGAGTGCCGGTTCTCGATATGATAAAAAGGACTATTATCATCAGCGAGGTCTTATTCCCCGCCAATATGAAAAGGTACTCGGCGGTTTGAATAATGCGATTACGATTACCAACTACCACCAATTTGAACCGAAGGTTTACACCGGTAAGAAAGCAAGTCCGCTTGATGGCAAAATGGTATATTGCAGTGGTGAAGGAATGGTCAAACAATCCGACAAAGAGGATTTCCAGAGCGTTCTGTCGCGCATACTTGGTCCGGGAATGAAGGGCAAACGTTTCATCGTTATCAACGATGAGGCACATCACTGTTATTTACCTAAAGAAAAAGAGGGCAAGGGTCGTAAAGACGAAGAAACCGCCGAGGGTGAAGAGGAAAACAAGAGGGCAATGGTATGGTATGAGGGACTTCGCCAGATGAAGATTCTCGGCTATAAGTTGCAGCACGTCTACGATCTTTCAGCGACACCATATTATCTCAAAGGATCTGGATATACAGAATATTCACTATTCCCGTGGGTCGTTACCGACTTCGGTTTGGTTGAAGCCATTGAGAGCGGACTGGTTAAAATACCGTTCCTGCCGTCGATGGATGATTCACACGATTTGGAAGAACCTAAATTACGTAATATTTACGAGCACATTCGCGGCGAACTACCCAAGAAAGGTCAGAAAGCGATTAAGAAAAAGGTCAAAGAGGAGGCGGCTGCCAACGGAACGGATATGCCCGTCGGTGAGATGCCTCCGAAACTGCCTACTCTTCTGACAATGGCATTGGAACAATTTGTCAAGGATTACGAGAAATACGACAGTGGTATGCGTCAGGCGGGCGAAGCGGGTAAGGATTTGCTTACCGCGCCACCGGTGTTTATCGTGGTCTGCAACAATACGACCGTCTCAAAAGAAGTATTTAAATATATTGCGGGTTATGAAACGGTAGATGCTGAAGGGAACAAGATTTATCGGGAAGGCGTATTCCCCGTCTTCTCAAATTATATGAATGGCCGTCCGAAGAATACTGCACCGTCATTGCTTATCGACAGCTCGGCGCTCGACGAGGCGAGCGATACCATTGATGATGAGTTTAAGAGGGTATTCCACCAAGAAATCAGCGAGTTCAAACGCAATTACGCCTTGATGCACGGTGCGGGTAGTGCGGACCAGTTGACCGACGGCGACATTCTCCGCGAAGTGGTAAATACGGTTGGCAAACCGGGTATGCTCGGCGGTCATATACGGTGCGTAGTTTCTGTGTCGATGCTCACCGAGGGGTGGGATGCCAATACCGTAACACACGTTTGCGGCGTTCGGGCTTTCGGGTCGCAGCTGCTTTGCGAACAGGTTGCGGGGCGTGCTTTACGCCGCAGGAGTTATAACCTTGCACCTTATGATAAACGTACCGGACAGGAGATACCAAGCAAGAACCTCTACCAATACAGCGACAAGAATATTGTTTATAAGTTTCAACCCGAATATGCCCATATTATCGGAGTGCCGTTCAAGACCTTCAAAGGCGGTACGGCAGCACCTCCTCAACCGCCCAAACCGACAATGGCAATCCGTCCGCTTCAAGAACGTAACGAGTTGGAGATTGTTTTTCCGAACATTGTCGGCTATCGGAGCGAACGGGAGAATTCGATTATAGAGGCGGACTTTTCGCATCTGCCGAAATTCAAACTCGACTTCACTCAGATTCCGCAGGAAACGATTCTTCGCACTCCCATTGGCGACGAAACAAAGGTTTTGAAAACCAATTATAAGGAGAAACTGCGTGATTCGCAGGTTGTCTACGAACTGACCCGACGGTTGCTGTCGGCGAAATATCGTGACGAGGCAGCTGTACCGATGTTCCAGAAGTTTGCACAGCTTAAAGCGGTCGTTCAGAAGTGGTATGGCACCCAAGTGGAAATTGTCGGCGGAGAAGGTGATGCGGATGCCCGCAGGCTTGTTTTGTTTTGGAATCCAGACCAGACGAACGCCAGCATCTACGAGGGCATCAGCGAACATAACCGCGATACAGAGCGCATCATAGCCATCCTGAACCATTATAACCCGGAAGGAAGTACAAGCCATGTGTCGGGAGCAACCACTAAAAAAGTTTGGCCGACCGTAAAAAGCCACATCAACTATGTGGTTGCCGATACCGATTCGTGGGAACAGATAGCAGCCAAAACGCTCGAAGAGATTCCGGCGGTAAAGAAATATGTAAAGAATCATTTCCTCGATTTCAAAATACCGTATATGGCGTTGAACGAGGAAAAGAACTTTGTTCCCGACTTTATTGCCGTAGTGGATGCTCCGTCGGGCGATACGGTCAATCTCATTATTGAAATATCGGGTTTCTCCAACGATAACACAAACTTCAAGGAGGAAAAACGACATTATACGAACGATTACTGGCTGCCCGCAGCCAACAATCTGAAGAAGTATGGCCGTTGGGATTTCATCGAGATTACCGATATCGACAATATCAAACCCCAGTTAATTGCAAAAATCAATTCGTTATGAACAAGATATCCAAACCCACCGATGCAATAAAGCACCTGGCAGACAAACGTGTAGCGATTCCGACAACCGAACTTGCCGGAGAAGAGGCGGCAGCCATTGCAAGCGATCCGAAAACGGCAGAATACAAAACTTTCCGGCACGAGTTTACGCGCGGCCGCGACCCGGAACTTTACTGGCTCGGCAAATACCGCAACGATGACGAGGAGACCTGCGACAGCGACTTGCGCGTTGATATTCGCAGCCTGTATGTCCACGAAGATATCCAGCCCGAGCAACTTATCGACCGCCTGTATCGCATCCGCAGCGAGGGGAACTCTTTGTTCGGCAATGAAGTGGACAATGTAATCGACGACGAACTGCAAAGGGTTGCGGAGTATTACCGCCACCACTCCGACTGGAAAAACCGCCTGATTCAAGGTGATTCATTGCTCGTAATGAATTCGCTGCTTAACCGCGAGGGGCTTGCGGGCAAGGTGCAGTGCATCTACATCGACCCGCCTTATGGTATCAAATACGGCTCGAACTGGCAGATGCAACTCAATAACCTCAATGTCAAAGACAACGATGAAAGTTTAAGTGGTGAGCCGGAGATGATTAAGGCCTTCCGCGATACATGGGAATTGGGTATTCATAGCTATTTGTCTTACCTGCGCGACCGGCTCGTGCTTGCTCGTGAACTTCTTACACAGTCGGGATCTGTGTTTGTACAGATATCGGATGATAATGTTCACCTTGTGCGAGGAATAATGGATGAAATCTTTGGTAGTGAAAATTTTATAAGTTTGATTGTTTTTGCAAAAACAGCATCAATTAAATCAAATTTTTTAGGAACTACTCATGATTTCATTTTATGGTATGCAAAGGATAAAATGAATGCAAAATATCGTCAGTTATATGTTCCTCGAACAGAGCGTACAGATGGTGGAACATATAATTGCATTGAATTTCCCGATGGCTCTTGGAGAAGATTAACTAAAGAAGAACTAATAAATGGGAATATACCTACGGGAAAAGTATTTAGAGCAGCAGATATCTCAAGACAAGGAGCAAGTGATAAACCTACTCCTTTTGAGTTTGAAGGTAAAATGTATAAGCCATCACCTGGACGACATTGGGCTGCAAGTTACCCTGTGGGTATGCAAAGACTTGTTGAAGCAAATAGAATTGTTGCTTTGAAAAGTGTACTCTCGTATAAATTATATTCTGACGACTTTTCATTACAAAAGATTGATCATGTTTGGCCTGATACTATAATTGGAACTTTCTCAGAAAAACACTATGTTGTCCAGACTGCAACGTTACCAATTCAGCGTTGCATCTTAATGACCACTGACCCTGGAGATTTGGTGCTTGACCCGACCTGCGGCAGTGGTACCACTGCCTTTGTAGCAGAGCAGTGGGGGCGCCGATGGATTACCATAGACACATCGCGTATCGCCATCAACATAGCCAAGAGGCGATTGATGATGGCCACCTATCCGTTTTATACGCTTGCCGACCCCGAAGGCAAGGATGTCCGGTTGGGATTCCATTACAAAACCGTACCCCACATTACGCTCAAGTCCCTTGCCAACGATGAAGAACCGGAAATGGAGGTGCTGTACGACCAGCCGGAAGTGGACAAACGCAAACTGCGCGTAAGCGGCCCCTTTACGGTCGAGACATTGCAGAGTTTCAACGTAATCCCGCCCGAAGAACTCGATCACCGCACCGATGAGGCAGAAGAGAATCGGCTGTTCCAAGAGCGTGTATTCAGTCATTTGGAAACAAGCGGCATACGCAATGGCGACAGAAGCCAAAAGGCGGTATTTCACGGAATGGAATCCGTTGCCTCACCCTACCTCCACGCTCGCGGCTATTACACCGACAGCGACGGCGAGGAGCGGCTGGCGTATTTCCATATCGGGCCGAAATTCGGTACGGTATCGAAGCAGGCGGTCAATGAATCCGTCAAGGAGATGCGCAAACGGTTGAGCGAAGGGGCGTCGTGGCTTGTACTGCTCGGCTTCTCGTTCGAGGACAACATCAACGACAAGGATTATAACTTCGGCAACTTTACGGTCAGCAAGGTTCGTATGCACGATGACCTGATGCAGGACGGTCTGCTGAAAAAGGACAAGGGAGCCGGTGCGTTCATCACGATCGGCGAGCCGGATATTGCCATTGTCAAAGATTCCGACAAGTCGTGCCACGTCGAGATTCGCGGTCTCGATATTTATGACCCGATCAAGGATATAGTCAAACCTCGCTCGGTGGAAGACATCGCCTATTGGGAAATGGACGACAACTACGACGGCACACAGTTCATCGTGCGTTCCATTCATTTCTGCGGCGGCGACAAGAAGGAATTCGACGCATGGCGCAAAGGATTAGGCGCCTTGTTAAATTCAAGTGCCAATACCAAGAGAAAAGCGCAGAATACGTTACATATTGAATTCTCGGATGAAATATGGGAAACCTTGTATGGCTTCGTATCTGAACCAATCAAATATAAACCTGGACGCCTGATTGCCGTCCGCGTCATCTCGCAGTTCGGCGAAGAAGCTTCGAAAATTTTGACGATAGAATGATACTTTACCATTATACCTCATTAGAAGCACTTAACGGGATTCTTCAAGATAAACCCTTAAAAAACCAAGAGCTATGCTTTTGGGCAACTCGTTATGATTGTTTCAAAGATAAAGATGAATATCTGTTAGGTATAGATACCTTAAAAAGACTGTTGTCGGTTTTGGAAGGAAGGCTCAATTTTCAGGAAGATAGACGAATAGCAGGCTTTTTTGAAAAAGATCAGATTGAGGGGAATATAAATCTTCCTCACCCGTATGTCATATCTGTATCTGCACGAAACGACAACGATCACATGTGGGAGAACTATGCCGACCATATGCAAGGGGTTGTATTGGCTCTGGATATAAAATCTAAGTTCGGAAAGTGTAATGCTGCCACGCTATACCGCATAGAAAAATGTCTATATGAGCAAAATGTCTCAGAGGAATATCTGCTGCAAGAGATAGATAAAACATATACGGATGCGGGATTATCAATGCTGCAAGAAGGTCAACAAAATGCCTTTTTCATATTAAAAAATTATCCACAATTATTCACAAAATTAATAGCAGTATTGTTGCTGGCGTTCTTTGCCCCTCGAATGAAAAGGAAGCAATTTGAAAAGGAAGAGGAAACTCGCATTATTTTGAGTGTCCCCGTGAAAAAATATGCCGACATCAAAGGAGTAAACGACCTGAAAGAGTATTGTCAGAAGACAGATATAGGTCATGAGATTGAAGCTATATTAAAAGATATACAAAATGAGAAAGTCAGACCGGATAACGGCAAATTTTACAGGGAACTGTTTATGCCTATATCCGTTCTGGATAGAATATATGTTTTAGGCAATGATGTAAAAAAGGAAACGGAGAAAATGCTTAAAAACAAGGGATACAACAATATACCGGTAGTGTTAAAAACAAATACAAATTAAAAAAACAGATATTCAAAACGTCCCAATATATTTATTGTAAGCATTGTAGAATATAATGAAAGAAGACAATAAAATAATCATCTACCAAGACAACAACGAAGTAACGCGAGTATCTGTTCGTTTTGCCATGATATGAATTATAACTTTAAGGAATGATAACAAAAGACGAAATACAATCCCTGCTACATAGCACGGAGACCTATCGGATAGAGCGAACCATATCGACCGGCAATATGGACAAGTTCTGCGAGGCGATTTGCGCTTTTGCCAATGACCTGCCCGATTCGCGCAAGAAGGGGTATTTGTTTATAGGAGCGAACGACGACGGCAGTTTGTCGGGATTGAAAGTAGATGATGCTTTGCTTAAAAAGATTACCGCCATTCGGTCGGACGGCAACATTCTGCCGTTACCTGTGATGACGGTCGATAAAGCAGTGTTTCCCGAAGGCGACTTGCTGGTAGCGGAGGTTTCGCCGTCGCTGCTCCCGCCGGTTCGTTATCGTGGCAGAGTATTCGTCCGCATCGGGCCGAGACGGGATATTGCCGGCGAAGCAGAGGAACGTCTTTTGACCGAGCGTCGTACCGCTTATATGGCGACCTTCGATGCGACACCGTGTCTGGGTGCTACGCTCGATGATTTGAATCTGGACTATATCAAAGACACTTATCTGCCGTCGGTCGTAGATGCGGATATATTGAGTCGGGACAAACGGGATATAAAAGAGCAACTGGCATCTGTCCGTCTGTACGACCGCACACACGATTGCCCCACCTATGCAGCCATCATTCTGTTCGGCAAGAATCCCCGCTATTATATGCCCGGAGATTTTGTGCAGTATGTGCGTTTCGCAGGCAAAGAGAAAGGCGGCGAAGTGCTCAATGAGAAGCGTTTTCAAGGCCCGTTGTACAGTATGCTGCCGGCGTTGGAGTCGTTTGTCGGCGATGCCATCATCACACAACGTCCGGTAAGCGCCAGCCTTTTCAGAGAAAAGACAGTTATCAATTATCCCAAGAACGCATTAAGAGAGTTGATGATGAACGCCTGTATGCACCGCGACTATCAATCCAATATGCCGATTCGCCTGTATCAGTTCGATGACCATGTTGAGATTATGAATGCCGGAGGTCTGTACGGCGAAGCCCGCCCGGAAAACTTCCCTATGGTGAATGACTACCGCAACCCGATTGTGGCAGAGGCGATGAAGGAAATGAAGTATGTCAATATGTTCAATCAGGGTGTGATGCGCGTACAGGACATGTTGCGCGAAAACGGCAACGAAGAGGCGGAGTTCGATGTGTCAAAACTGACAGTCTTCTGTGTCAATGTTTTCTCAAATGAAGATAGAGTTTCGCAAATTACTACCCAGAAAACTGCCCAGACAACTACCCAGACAACTACCCAGACAACTACCCAGACAACTACCCAGACCCTGTCCGACGTGCAAATAGCAATTCTTGAATATATACGTAGTCACCCTAACGCAAGTCGCAAAGAAATTGCCGCAAATATACGCGGCATCACTGAAAATGGGGTGAAATATCATATTCAGAAACTGCAAAAGCAAGGAATTATCAAACGTGTCGGAGCTGATTTCGGCGGTCGGTGGGAGATTATTTTCCCCAAAGAATAATGATGGCTGCCGACTGAAAGCTGATATAATCATCAACTATTCAGATTATGAGGCATTGTAGAAAATGCTGAAAGAAAAAGATGAATAAGCTATGTGTGGGGTACGCATCTGATATATGCCGGCACTTCCTTACCCCGTCATGCCGTGCTGCATGAGGTCGTTAGGAAGTGCTTTATGAGAGGGTGACGCAGTGCTTCGTCAGAGGATGAGGAAGCACTGCGTGAGAGGGCCATCTATTGCAGCGTCTCACTCTTTGTACCAACCGGCATACATCAGATAGTTGTGCGCAATCTTCTGGTTCAGTTCTTTGGCCTGGTCGGGGTCTACCTTCTTGATGAATTTGGCAGGTACGCCTGCCCAGATGCTGCCCGGCTCGATAACCGTGTTGCTCAGTATCAATGAACCGGCGGCCACGATGGCGCCTTCGCCCACGACGGCATAATCCAGCAGGGTGGCGCCCATGCCGATGAGGGCATAGTCTTTCACGGTGGCGCCGTGAATGGTGACGTTGTGTCCGACGGACACGTGGTCGCCTATTTCGATGGTCGATTTCTCGTAGAGCGTGTGCAGCACGCTGCCGTCCTGTATGTTCACACCGTTGCCGATGCGGATGGAGTTGACGTCGCCGCGCAGCACGGTGTTGAACCATATACTGCAATCGCGGCCTATTTTTACGTCGCCTACGATGGTGGCGTTGTCTGCCAAGTAACAATTTTCTCCTATTTCGGGCGTAAAGCCTCTTACAGATTTGATAAGTGCCATGTTCGGGGAGTTGCGGTTAAGTTTAAATTGCTTTGCAAGCCTTCTCCAGCCACAGCCGTTCGTCTTCGTTGAGGCCGGGGGAAAGCTGTTCGTATACCTTGCGGTGGTATTGGTTCAGCCAGTCCGTTTCTGCCGGGGTCAGCAGACTGCGGACGATGCCTCGGGTGCAGATGGGGCAGAGGGTGACGGTCTCGAACTTCAGATAGCGGCCAAACAGCCCTTCGCCCGCCGGCACGGTGAGTACGAGGTTCTCCGTGCGGATGCCGTGACTGCCGGCCTTATAGACGCCCGGTTCGTTGCTGGTGACCATGCCCGCACGCAAGGCGACGGGGTTCTCGTTCATGCGGATGCTCTGCGGCCCTTCGTGGACGTTGAGGAAGTGGCCTACGCCGTGTCCCGTGCCGTGCAGGAAGTTCATGCGGTGCTGCCAGATGGGCATGCGGGCCAGTACGTCGAGCTGGGCACCGCGTGTGCCTTCGGGGAAGACGGCCATAGCCAGGTCGATGTGTCCCTTTAATATTAAGGTGTAGTCGGTCTTCTCTTCGTCGGTCAGCGGGCCCAAGGCGATGGTGCGGGTAATGTCCGTAGTGCCGTCCAAGTATTGTGCGCCCGAATCGAGCAACAGGAAGCCGCGAGGCTCCAGCGGGATGTCCGTTTCGGGCGTAGCCTCGTAGTGGACAATGGCCGCGTGGGCGCCGTATCCGGCGATGGTGTCGAAGCTCTCGCCCATGTAGAGCGGCTGGGCGGCACGCAGTTCGTGCAGTTTCCTGTCCACACTGATTTCCGTCTCTGTGCCTTGGGGTACGGCCTCTTCCAGCCACTTCAGGAACTTCACCAATGCCACGCCGTCGCGCCGCATGGCCTGCCGCAGGCCGGCTGTTTCCTGCTCGTTGCGTACCGCCTTCAGCAGGGCGACGGGCGAGGGGGCTTCGATGACGCGGCAGGATTGCGGTATGGCCGAACGGACGGCATAGTTGGTCTTGCCCGGCTCCAGCATCAGGCTGCCTGCCGGCAGTTGGGTGAGGTAAGACTCGATTTCCTGATAAGTGTGCAATGATACGCCTGCCTCATGCAGGTGCGCGGCGACTTCGGGTGTCACCTTTCGGGAGTTGATAAAGTAATGCGCTTCGTCCCTCCCAATCAGCAGGTAGCTGACAACTACCGGATTGCAGTGCACATCACTTCCCCGCAAGTTCAGAGTCCATGCGATTTCGTCGAGAGCAGAGAGCAGCAGGCTGTCGGCTTCGGCCTTCTTCATTTCGGTGCGTATGGCCTCCAACTTTTCGGTACAGGTGCGTCCGGCATACTTCGTGTCGTAGATGAAGGCGGGGGCTTGGGGCATTTCCGGTCGTCCGTTCCAGATCTGTTCCATCGGGTCGGGAGTGCATTTAAGCCCTATCCCTTTGACTGCCAACTCTTCCCGGAGCGAGCGGGCTGCGTCGGTGGCAAACACCCGGCCGTCGATGCCTGCGGTCTGTCCCTTTTTCAGTCGTTCGGACAGAAAAGCGGGGATGGAGGGCGTTTCGGGCAGCATCTCTTTGTAGAGGTCGATGCCGGTGCCTTCTATTTGCCGGGCGGCTTGCAGGAAGTAGCGCGAGTCGGTCCACAGGCCGGCTTCGTTTCCGGTGACCACTACGGTGCCTGCCGAACCGGTAAAACCGGAAATCCATTCCCGGCTTTGCCAGTGGGGAGCCACGTATTCGCTTAGATGCGGGTCGGTACTGGGGATGATGAATGCGTCGATCCCCATCTGCTTCATCCATGTGCGGAGAGCCCGGATGCGTTCTTTAATGGTGGTGTTCATAATTCGCTATATAATATAGATGTATCATCGTGTGGAGCGCAATGCCCGCCGGTTGCAGGCAAAACGACTATCAAAAGTACATAAAGAACGCGGACGGTGCAAGCTTTTGCGTCGTTTTTGGGATTTTTTTGTCGTTGCCGAAGGGAAAAATATCGGCCTGTCTGCTATGATTTTGAAGAAAGTTTTTGCGAATCAAGAAAATATGTGTACTTTTGCGGTTCGAATTAATCGTGAGATTTTTTAAACATTAACTTTTAACTGATTAAAAACAATGATTGTAGTACCTGTAAAAGAAGGCGAAAACATTGAGAAAGCGCTGAAGAAATTCAAACGTAAATTTGAAAAAACCGGCATCGTAAAGGAATTGAGAAGCAGACAGCAGTTTGACAAACCGTCTGTTATCAAGAGACTTAGAAAAGAGCGCGCCGTTTATATTCAGAAACTTCAGCAAGTAGAAGATTAATAATTCGTAAAATCCTTTGAATTATTGATTTCTTTTCATACATTCGTTGCACATTTAGTTATGTAGCGATATGTTGCTGACAGACTCTTTTCTCGATTATCTCCGTTATGAGCGGAACTATTCTGATGATACCGTAAAGGCTTACGGCGAGGATATTCTTCAGTTTCAGGAGTTTGGGGGAGAAGATGTCGGTCTTCAGTCTCCTCCCGAAGTGGTGGCGGACGTTGCTCGCGAATGGATGATCCATTTGATGGACGACGGCTATGCAACGACTTCGGTGAACCGTAAGCTCAGCTCGCTTCGGTCTTATTATAAGTATCTTCTGAGAAAGGGAGAGGTGAGGGTGGACCCGTTGCGCAAGATTACCGGGCCTAAAAACAAGAAAAGCCTGCCCGTTTTCGTGAAGGAAAGTGAGATGAACCGATTGCTGGACGACGTGGACTTTGGAGAAGGATTTGAAGGTTGTCGCGACCATCTGGTGATTGCTATGTTTTATGCTACCGGCATGAGACTTTCGGAGCTGATCGGTCTGGACAATGGGGACGTTGACTTTTCGGGGTCGGTAATCAAAGTTACCGGCAAGCGCAACAAGCAGCGTCTGATTCCCTTCGGTGAAGAGTTGCGGGCGGAGATGGAGGCCTATATTCGGCAGCGGGATGAAGCGGTTCCGGTTCGGTCGGATGCGTTTTTTATCCGTAAGACAGGCGAGCGGCTTTATCCGAATATCGTGCGAAAAATAGTGATGCAAAACCTGTCGAAGGTGGTGACTGTGAAGAAACGGAGCCCGCACGTGCTGCGGCATACCTTTGCGACAAGCATGCTGAATCATGAGGCGGAACTTGGAGCGATTAAAGAGCTGCTGGGACACGAAAGTCTGGCTACTACCGAGATTTACACGCACACGACCTTCGAAGAACTAAAAAAAGTGTATAACCAGGCCCATCCCAGGGCCTAAAGAAAAAAGGAGGTATGTATGGAAATTAGAATTCAATCCATTCACTTTGACGCATCAGAGCAGTTGCAGGCTTTTATTCAAAAGAAAGCTGCGAAGTTGGAACGATTTTATGATGATATACAGAAAGTAGAGGTGTCATTAAAGGTAGTTAAACCAGAAACGGCCGATAACAAGGAAGCCGGCGTGAAAGTCTTGGTTCCCAATGGCGAGTTGTATGCAAACAAGGTTTGCGATACGTTTGAAGAAGCGGTAGACTCATGCTTGGAGGCTTTGGGGAAACAACTGGTTAAGTACAAGGAGAAAATACGTAATAAATAAAAACTGCAAAAATTTTGCGAGAATGAAATAAATGGCTAAATTTGCAGCCGTTTTGCACCCGGTATAATTGCGAACGGCTGCAAAGATGCCTCTTTAGCTCAGTTGGCCAGAGCACGTGATTTGTAATCTCGGGGTCGTTGGTTCGAATCCGACAAGAGGCTCGAAGAAGTGATGGGCAAATACCAGAGTGGCCAAATGGGGCAGACTGTAAATCTGCTGGCTTACGCCTTCGGTGGTTCGAATCCATCTTTGCCCACTCTTATATTTGCTGTTATAGCTCAGCGGTAGAGCACTTCCTTGGTAAGGAAGAGGTCCCGGGTTCAAGTCCCGGTAACAGCTCTTGGAAATGAAAATGTAAATGCTGATTATTAATCAAATAAATAACAAGTAAAGCTATGGCTAAAGAGAAATTCGAACGTACCAAACCCCACGTGAACATTGGTACAATTGGTCACGTTGACCACGGTAAAACCACGTTGACCGCTGCTATCACTGCAGTATTGGCTAAGAAAGGTCTTTCAGAAGTTAAGTCTTTCGATCAGATTGATAATGCTCCTGAAGAGAAAGAAAGAGGTATTACTATTAATACTGCTCACGTTGAGTATGAAACTGCTAACCGTCACTATGCCCACGTAGACTGTCCGGGTCACGCCGACTACGTAAAGAACATGGTAACCGGTGCTGCTCAGATGGATGGCGCTATCATCGTAGTTGCTGCAACCGATGGTCCGATGCCTCAGACTCGCGAGCACATTCTGTTGGCCCGTCAGGTAAACGTTCCCCGACTGGTTGTATTCATGAACAAGTGCGATATGGTAGACGACCCCGAAATGTTGGAGCTCGTTGAAATGGAAATGCGCGAACTGCTGTCTGCCTACGAATTCGATGGTGACAACACTCCGTTTATCCAGGGTTCTGCACTGGGTGCGTTGAATGGTGTTGAAAAGTGGGAAGAAAAGGTATTGGAATTGATGGACGCTTGCGATACTTGGATTCCGCTGCCTCCGCGTGATGTTGACAAACCGTTCTTGATGCCGGTTGAAGACGTGTTCTCTATCACGGGTCGTGGTACGGTGGCTACCGGTCGTATTGAGGCTGGTGTTGTCAAGGTAGGCGACGAAGTTGAAATCCTCGGTTTGGGTGAAGACAAGAAGTCGGTTGTAACCGGTGTTGAAATGTTCCGCAAACTGCTGGACGAAGGTGAAGCCGGTGATAACGTAGGTCTGTTGCTGCGCGGCATCGACAAGAACGAAATCAAGCGTGGTATGGTACTTTGCAAGCCGGGTCAGATTAAGCCTCACTCTACATTCAAAGCTTCTATCTACGTTTTGAAGAAAGAAGAAGGCGGCCGTCACACTCCGTTCCACAATAAGTATCGCCCTCAGTTCTATCTGCGTACAATGGACTGCACGGGTGAAATCGCTCTGCCGGACGGCGTAGAAATGGTAATGCCGGGTGATAACGTTGAAATCACGGTTACACTGATCTATCCGGTAGCCTTGAACGTAGGTCTGCGCTTCGCTATCCGTGAAGGCGGCCGTACAGTAGGTTCCGGTCAGATTACTGAAATTCTGGACTAAAATAGAAATCTTAATCAGTTCCCGTTATTCGCTATCGGGAACTGATTATGTTCGACGGGAGTAGCTCAGTTGGTAGAGCACCGGTCTCCAAAACCGGGTGTCGGGAGTTCGAGCCTCTCCTCCCGTGCTAATATTGTAACAATGAAAAAAATTGTAGCTTATTTCAAAGAAACTTACGACGAACTTGTACATAAAGTGTCGTGGCCTACGTATTCTGAACTTGTCAACAGTGCGGTAGTTGTATTATATGCTTCCCTGCTTATCGCATTGGTGGTTTTTGTGATGGATTACTGTTTCCAGCACGTAATGGAGTTTGTTTATCCTCATTAAAAAAACTTGAAGGATGTCTGAGATTGAAAAGAAATGGTACGTTTTGCGTGCTATCAGCGGAAAAGAAGCTAAGGTTAAGGAATACCTTGAAGCTGACATTAAGAACAGCGACCTTGGTGACTACGTGTCTCAGGTGTTGATTCCTACCGAAAAGGTATATCAGGTTCGCAATGGCAAGAAAATTGTGAAGGAAAGAAGTTATCTTCCCGGTTACGTTTTGGTAGAAGCGGCTTTGGTTGGTGAGGTTGCCCATCATTTGAGAAACACTCCGAACGTGATTGGTTTCTTGGGCGGTTCGGATAAACCCGTACCCTTGAGACAATCGGAAGTCAATCGCATACTCGGTACGGTAGACGAATTGCAGGATGTCACGGATGAAATGAACATCCCGTATGTAGTCGGTGAGACGGTAAAGGTGAATTACGGTCCGTTCAGCGGATTCAATGGCATCATTGAAGAAGTGAATACCGAGAAAAAGAAGCTGAAGGTCATGGTGAAGATATTCGGGCGGAAAACTCCGCTTGAGTTGGGCTTTATGCAAGTGGAAAAAGAATGAGACAGATGTTACGCTGTGTCGTTCCGTCATTATTGTAATATATAAATCAATCAATTAAAATGGCTAAAGAAGTTGCTGGACTAATCAAATTACAGATTAAAGGAGGCGCTGCAAATCCATCACCTCCCGTAGGACCTGCTTTGGGTTCCAAGGGTATCAACATCATGGAGTTTTGCAAGCAATTCAACGCCAGAACCCAAGACAAAGCAGGAAAGGTTCTTCCTGTAATCATTACTTACTATGCAGACAAGTCTTTCGATTTTGTAATCAAGACTCCTCCCGTTGCAGTCCAATTACTGGAGCTGACAAAGGTGAAGAGCGGTTCTGCCGAACCCAATCGTAAGAAAGTTGCCGAGATCACTTGGGAACAAGTACGCACGATTGCTCAGGACAAGTTGGTCGACTTGAACTGCTTCACTGTAGAAGCAGCCATGAAGATGGTTGCCGGTACAGCGAGAAGTATGGGTATCACTGTAAAAGGGGAGTTCCCGGTTAATGCATAACTTATAAACTTCAATTAGAATGGGTAAACTGACAAAAAAGCAAAAGTTGGCTGCAGAGAAAATTGAAGCAGGGAAAGCATACTCTCTCAAAGAAGCTTCTGCACTGGTAAAGGAAATCACTTTTACCAAGTTCGATGCTTCTGTAGATATCGATGTACGTTTGGGCGTTGATCCGCGTAAGGCTAACCAGATGGTGAGAGGTGTCGTATCACTTCCTCACGGTACGGGTAAAGTGACGCGCGTTTTGGCGCTTTGTACACCAGATGCTGAAGCTGCTGCAAAAGAAGCAGGCGCTGACTATGTTGGTCTTGACGAATATATTGAAAAGATCAAAGGTGGATGGACGGATGTGGATGTCATTATCACAATGCCTTCCATCATGGGTAAGATTGGTGCCCTCGGTCGAATACTCGGTCCCCGCGGACTGATGCCGAACCCCAAGAGCGGTACTGTGACTATGGATGTTGCTAAAGCTGTGAAAGAAGTAAAACAAGGTAAGATCGACTTTAAGGTCGATAAGAGCGGTATCGTTCATACTTCCATCGGTAAAGTTTCATTTAATGCTGAGCAAATTCGCGACAATGCGAAAGAATTCATCTCTACTTTGAATAAATTGAAACCGACAGCAGCCAAGGGTACATATATCAAGAGTATTTATCTTTCTAGTACAATGAGCAAGGGCGTGAAAATCGACCCTAAATCAGTGGAAGAAATCTAATAAAACGGAGTAATAATGAGAAAGGAAGATAAAAGTACGATTATTGAGCAGATTGCTGCTACAGTTAAGGAATACGGACACTTCTACTTAGTAGATACAACTGCGATGAATGCAGCTGCAACCACTGCTTTGAGAGCTGCCTGTTTCAAGGCCGGCATCAAACTGATGGTTGTGAAGAATAAGCTGTTGCACAAAGCTTTGGAAAGCCTTGAAGGGGATTATTCTCCGCTTTATGGCTGCCTGAAAGGTGTTACGGCCATTATGTTCTGCAACGTTGCGAACGCTCCGGCTAAACTGATTAAGGATAAAGCGAAAGAGGGTATTCCGGGACTGAAGGCTGCGTATGCCGAGGAAAGTTTCTATATTGGCGCTGACCAGTTGGATGCTCTCGTAGCTATCAAGAGCAAGAACGAAGTGATTGCCGAAATCGTGGCATTGCTGCAATCTCCGGCCAAGAACGTTGTTTCAGCTCTGCAATCGGGTGGTAACACACTTCACGGAGTTCTCAAGACTCTGGGTGAAAGGGCCGAGGCTTAGGCCTCGATTTATTGGCTGCGTGACAGCAGCCGCAAACAAAAATTTATCAATTTATTTTAGTAATTAAACAATTAAATTCATACAAAAATGGCAGATTTGAAAGCTTTTGCAGAACAATTAGTTAACTTGACAGTAAAAGAAGTTAATGAACTTG